>JACQUA010000132.1 GCA_016210565.1 Chloroflexota bacterium | reverse complement strand
CTATGAAGAAGATTCGAACACCCATTAGCTTAGTGTTATCTAACTTTAATACCCCATTATAGACCATCGGACACGCAATCAAAAGTGTGCCCAAAAAGCATCCCTGGGCGCACGTCAAGTTTGTGAAATGAAGTCACGTTGCCATCACCCCTGCGACTGAACGGCGGTTCCAGAAGTCTTGGAAACGGCCGCTGAGATGGCAGCAACGCAGGGCAATGATGGCGTCGGCGCCAGAAACGGTCCAGTGCATACCAGCGCGTTTGCAGCGCGTGCCGATAGCCACCTTGCATCCCGCCTCGACGACCCCGGTCGAGGTGCATAGGCCGTCGGCGCGGAATTTCGCGTATTGCATGCGGTCGCGGTTGCGTTGGACGTAGTCGACGCACTTGCGGGCCTCGTCGTCGAGCGATTGGTGTACTCGTAAGGCAGCCAGGATCCCATCGATATCGCCGGCGTCGAGCTCGTCGTGGCGCTGGCGGCCCCACTCCTTAGCCGATTCGCTCTCCGGTCCATACATGGACTTGGCCACCTCCGATAGCTTTTGTTTGGGGTGGAACCGGTCAACGATCTGGATCGCTCCGGGAAACTGTTCTTCCAGGAGGTTGCAGACCCATAGCGCTCCATCGCCGAGCACGACCTGACGCTGGGCAGAGTAGAAGTCGCGCCGCTGGGCTTCGCGCTCCACACGCTGGGCGACCTCCGAGGGTCTGTCGTCTGTGTCACGGGTGGCGGCGCTCTCAATGGCGGCGGAATAGCTCACCGACCCTTCGTCGCGCACCGGAATGCCTTCCTTATCGCGCCCTCCGGCGCTCCAGACCGTGACCAGCTTGACCTCCCGCGTCTTGGATGAGCCATCGGGCTGCTTGCCCTCCCGCCCCTCCAATTCGGAGGCCCGCATGGGCACGCCGGTGCCGTCAATGCCCAAGTACAAGGTAGGGGCCACCTCGCCAGGCGCGGGAGCCGGCGCCACCACTTGCCGCTCATCCTGAGCCACTTCGCGCCCCAGGGCCTCGGCGGCACGTTCGATATGTTTGGTGGATACCTCCACCCCAGCCAACTCGCTAAGCAACTCGTGGCCTTCCTCGAAACTGACCTTGGCGCCCACCATCCCCACCATGCGCAGCACGCCCGGTGTGAGCATGCCATCTTCCAAGCCTAAGGCGCGCTCTCTCGGGCAGAAGCCAGCCCGGCACGCGCCGCAATGGTAGTAGGCGCGCTCCAGCGTCAGCAGCCCCAGCACGCTCTCGAAGCTCTTCGGGCGCCGGCCGGCGTACCGCGCCATCGCCCCGCAGGTGCAAGGCGCCTCCGGCCCCAAACAGTCCGATCTGTCGGCGTTCAGTTGCCGCGCCACAACCCGGGCGGCCACCTTTAGCGCCTGGCGGCGAGCGGCCGTCTCGATATGCTCCAGATCGCAGTCATCTACGGCGCCTACCCCTACCAGCTTCCCGATTTCGGTGACGATCTCCGCTTGGAAGGCTTTTTTAAAGCCCCCTTTTTCGTCTCCTCAGTCGAGACCTCCCCGGTTCCTGCAAGCTGGGCGTCGGCCCACTGCTCGCAGGCCTCCCAGTAGGCATCGATCTTCTTACGGAACCGCTGGCCGGCCTCTACCTGCTGGCGGACCACCGCCGCCTGCTCCGTACCCAGCCATCGGGATTGGGTACGACCCCTGACCACCCGTGACAAGCTGTAATATGGGCCATGGCGGGCATCCGACCGCTCGCCGCATGGACAGCCCGGCTTATTGCACTTGACGTAGCGCTCCGAAACCGACCCCCGGCGCATCGGCATTGGCTTGGCCAGTTCGCTGGCCAAACCACGAACCTCGGATGGGATGCTAATATCAGACATTTGAGTATCCTCCTTGCGGCTATTATATCCGCAAGCCGATTCTTTTTCAAGTTAGAATCCGTCCTTCTGCCACATCTGTGACGTGCGCCCTGGTGAATCTGAAGTTTCACCATAAGAAAAATGGCCCAAAACTGAATCTGTTTTAGATTTCCAGAAAATATTTGCAAAACCCCTTGACAGGGGTTTTCTTTTGGGCGATAATCAGACCACTATGATATATGTAGGAGTGTTCTGATAAAGCCGGAAGACGCCAGCCGGCTGCGCCAGGAGGCTTCCCGGCTTATCGCCGAACGGAGGGGTCTGGAGAAGACGCTCCTGGGTCATGACCCTATGCTGCGCG
>JACQUA010000130.1 GCA_016210565.1 Chloroflexota bacterium | reverse complement strand
GTGTAGAAGAGCACCTTCACTCTTGTCTCGGGACTGGTAGAACCGACATACAGGCCCATGTCCAAAGGCTGACGATAGTACAGGGCTTGCAATGCCATCTCCGGGACATAGTCGTAGGGCAAAACCAGATGTCCGCGGTAGGAACCGCTGTTGTCGGTGATTACCACCTGCTCCGGGGCGCCATTGAGCAGTATGGTGACCTGCCGGCTGCCCAGGGGCTTGTCGCCGGCTCTCAGAGATCCCTGGAACTGCACCGTGTCCCCAACAAAGGCGGTATCCGGCTCGACCGCCAGGCTCAATGAGGTGGGCTGGAGGATCATCCCTTGCATTCCCCCCAGGTTCTCCAGGGCGGTCTCGGTTTGCCGGGTGAGGCTAACGGTCGTCTCCCTCAGCAGGTCCAGCAGGCGCCGGATCCGCCGCAGCCTGGCTTCCACCTCCTCGTAGGCCTTGCCCAGGGTGCTTCCCCCCCCGGCCGAGCCGGCCCCCAAAACGCGTCCGGTATCCCTGGCGCCCCTTTCCATCACCCGCAGCTCCGCGTAGGCCCTGTCCAGCTTTTGCCCGGCCGATTCCAGGCTTTCTTTCATCTCCCTGGGCCGGAACTGGGAAGCAAAGGTTGTTGCCTTCTCCCGGTCCGCTTCTATCCCGGCCACCAGGCCGGCCAGGGAGTAACCCGAAGACAGGAAGCTGTCCACGGTGTCCCTGAGCTGGGGCGGGATATTGGCCCCGGCCGCCTGCTCCTGGAGCGCCGGAACCCCGCCGGCATTGCGCGCCAGGACGTAGTCCAGGGCTTCCGCGTACTTCTGCAACAGGGATACGCCGTCGTAGACCACGGGCGCCGTGTCCGGGTCCTCATGCGGGGCTTGGGCAGCCCCCGCCCCGGGACTTGCTACAGACAGGAGCAAGAGACCAGTGGTCGCTGCAGCCAATAGGGACCTATGGTAGCCTTCCGGAAAACGGGGAAAATCCCCCTTACTCCCCCTTTCGCGAAAGGGGGAAATGCGCGGTCTCCCCATTTCCGCAAAAAGGGGAAAATCCCCCTTAATCCCCCTTTCGCGAAAGGGGGAAATGCGCGGTCTCCCCCTTTGAAAAAGGGGGACTAAGGGGGATTTGGAAACATCACAGCGACTTTCCCGGTACCCTGGGCCGCGGTTCCGGGATTTCGGAACCACGAATAAATGCGAATGGACGCGAATAAGCGCCGACAGAAGACCCGTCATTTCGTGTTCATTAGTGTTCATTCGTGGTTCCCTCCGAGCTACCGCCTCCCCAGTATCTCCATCACCTTCAGGGCGGCTATCACCAGGAAACCGGCGAAGGCCGCCGCGCCCACCATCCCCAGCGCCCGGCGGGCCTTCGGACTGAAGGAAACATAAAAGAGGGTCAGCACCAGAATGGCTATGGTGTACACCGAAAAATAGGCATCCAGCTTGTCCACACCGTAGGCCGCCAGGGCCACGGTGACCGCGGCGAAGGTCAGCGCCAGCGCCGCGATGAAACTATTGTAAATCCTCACCGCAGCACCTCTATTTCAATCACCATCTTCTTGTCCTTTTCCGTCTCGCTGGCCACCCTTACCGGCTGTTCCAGCGACTGGCTCACCACGGTGGCGGCGATGGAAGCCAGGGGGCTCCCCAGGCAGCGGTAGAACCAGATGTTCTCGTATTTCATCCTGGGATTGGTTACCTGCACCAGCACCCGTTCCACCAGGTAGTGGACCGAGACCGAGTCGGCCAGGTCCATCATCCCCACCAGTATGTTGTTCAGGGCGGCCTCCATCTGCCCGGGTCCGCCGCCCTTGACCACCGAAATCCCGTCCAGGCTCACCGACCCCGGGGTGGTAACTACCAGGCCCATGTCCTCCGGCTTTGGCCCGTAGCGGGCCAGCAGCCGGCCGGGGACCGACTGCCATTTGGCCGGCGCCGTCCCGTTTTCGCTGAGCGGTATAAAGGCCTTCGGGTTATGGCCGTTGGGCGAGGACGGCAGGTACACCGCCCTCGACCTCAGCCCCAGCTCCTCCAGCAGCGCCGCGGTGTTCTCCATCCCCGTGCGCAGCATCATCCGGCTGGCTTCCGGAGACACGTCGGGACGGGCGTTGCCCAGCATGGCGCTGATCAGCCCCAGCATGATGGCCGAGATGGCCAGGGCCGTCAGCGGCGCCGACGCTACAATAAAATAGAACACCGGCGCCGCCATAGCCCCGGAAACGGCCAGCACCGTGCCCAATCTCAAATAGGGATTCCTCTTCATTGTTTTCTAGCCTGGGTTCTGTAATTCAAGCCACCAATAAACCGGTACCACAGGCGTCCGCGCCTGTGCGACGCCCATCCGGTATCACAGGCGTCCTCGCCTGTGCCCCGAAAACACCGGTACCACAGGCGGCCCCGCCTGTGCTCCGAAAACACCGGTACCACGGGCGGCCCCGCCTGTGCTCCGAAAACACCGGTACCACAGGCGGCCCTGCCTGTGGGACGCCAGCCCGGTACCACAGGCGGCCCTGCCTGAGAAACATGGTTTTTCGTACTTCCCGGCGCTCGCCGGCGAGCATGGATGATTCCTTCGTGGCAATTCGTCGTCCCACAGCGTCTACTGCCTCTTTCCCGGAGGCAGCATATTCGGAATGGTATCC
>JACQUA010000129.1 GCA_016210565.1 Chloroflexota bacterium | reverse complement strand
GGACTTAACCTCGCTATCCAGATTAACTCGCTGGGTCATTCTTCAATAGGCACGCCATTACTTCAGAAGTGAGAGGTGAGATGTGGGAAGTGGGACTACCGGATACGCTAGCTGATGATTATTTCCAATTTTGAATTAGTTTACTGAGCTGTTTTCCAACTATGTCGTAAGCTTCGATCAGATCGTTGGCTTCTTTTGCGGCCATGTAGCCTAGCTCTCTGGCGATGACCAGGTGCACCAGCATTTCATTGCCAGAACCCAAAGCCGTCGTCAAATAGCTCTTGAAGTCCTTTACCGAAGACTTTCGTCCATACCCTTCGGCAATATTCGCCGGGATGGACTTGCTGGCCCTTCTCATCTGGGAAGCCAGTTCGTATTTCTCATAGTCGGGAAAACTCAGCGCCACGAGATGCACCTTCACCAGAAGTTTCATGGCCCTCTGGTACACCTCCAGGTCTTCATAACTTTTAATCACCAGTCGCTCTTTCCTTCCTCTCACTTCTCGCCTCTCACCTCCCACCTCCAGAAGCTCTGACTGCTTGTAAGCACGGGGTTTCAGGATCTATTTCACTCCCCTTCCGGGGTGCTTTTCGCCTTTCCCTCACGGTACTTGTTCACTATCGGTCGCCAAGAGTATTTAGCCTTGCCTCGTGGTCGAGGCGGATTCCCACAGGGTTCTTCGTGCCCCGTGGTACTTAAGGACAGCCCAGGAGTCTACACACTTTCGCCTACCGGACTTTCACCGTCTGCGGTGGTCCTTTCCAGGATCCTTCGACTGGCATATAGATTTCTTACTCCTCGGCCCGTCTGAGGACGGACCAGGGCTGCCTTGCTACCCCCGGCTGACAGAGGCCCTCAGGCCATTAGGTCAGGCGGGTTTGGGCTGCTCCCTTTTCGTTCGCCACTACTCAGGGAATATTTCTCTTTTCCTCAGGGTACTAAGATGTTTCAGTTCCCCCGGTTCCCCTCCCGATGGCGATAAATCGCCCTTGGGATATCCCGATTTTGTCGGGATGGGTTGCCCCATTCGGGTACCCCCGGCTAGGCTCGCTGGACAGCTCACCGGGGCTTTTCGTAGTCTTGCCACGCCCTTCTTCGGCTCTTGACGCCAAGGCATTCCCCCCGTGCTCTTTGTAGCTCAACCTGCATCATACCCGTGATTTTATCAATCACTATTCTGTTGTTAAAGTTCTTCCCTCGGCCCCGGTTTTCCACCAGGGCTTCTCGACACCCGCCAGGGGTGTCGCTACGGGTTCGCTACAGACAAGAAAAGCGGCCCGATGTCTCCATCGGGCCGCTTTCGCAGTCCTTTAGTACACCGGTTCGCTTGCTCCAAACTATGTGCTGTTTGTTGCCATATCTTGTCCTAAGCAACTGATAATGTACCACACCCAAAATTGTTTGTCAACAACAACCCAGCTTGGAAAAAAAGTATTTGATAAATATTTCAGGCAGCTTTCGTCAGTTCCTCCCGGCCACCCCCCGACGGAAAAAAACCCGCCAATACAACAGGAAGCCCACCATACCGGCCCAGGCTGCCACCAGGACGTTGGCGCCGCCCCCGGCCCCTTCGATATACAACTGGTGAAACGCGCCCTCCAGGACACCCAGCCCCAGTTGCACAAACCCCATGGTCGCCAGCGAAAGCCCCAGCGCCCAGCGGTCGAACGACCCCAGGAACCAGCGGCGGTTCGGCACCAGCGGCAGCAGCATGAGCAATCCCGCTCCCCAGCCCCCCGCGTACCAGAAAGGCGGCCGCAGCGAGGCGTCAGTATCCGGCGAGATGCGTATTGCCGGCGAGAGATAGGCCGGATCAAACGGGGTAAACGAAATGACCTGAATACCGAAGACCAGGGCCGCCGCCAGATGGGCCAGTTCGTGCACCACCGCCCCACCGGCTGCCACGCCAATTACTGTCATTGATATCTTAATCATGCCCACTTCGCCATCCCTTCAACTATCCTGCCCACGTACGGGCACGTGACACGTGCCCCCAATCAATGAATTGAACCACGAATGGACACCAAACAACCACCCATGTGCCTGTGGCACACCATGAAGGATGAAACTGGCTGCACCCTCTGTCATTCTGAGCGAAGCGAGCGCAGTCGAAGAATCCTTCCGTCGGGTGCAGACGAAAGACTCTTCGACTTCGCTCAGGGTGACATTTTCGCAGCAATCCACGGATAAAGCTCAGGTTCAATGACAGACATTCGTGTTTATTCGTGGTTTGAATTACCGGTTATTGAGGCCGCCCGCCCGGCAGAACCCCATCCTGGTCCCGTTGCCACGGCCTGCCCTCTTTATGGCCCATTCAACCTCTTCCCCGGTAAACCCCATGATCCCCACCCCGGAGTGGCCGTTATTCTGCACGCGCCGGATCACCAGGCTGTAAATCACCTCCTGTACCTGGGCCGGGGTGCAGGTTTCCGTATGGCGGACGATGTAGTCCTGCGTTTCTTCCGCTATGGGCGCCTTCCGGCAAAGGGCCGCCACCAGCTTGCGTCGCTCCTCCACCCCAGGCCGGGAAAGCTCAATGATGCGGTCGAACCGCGCGGGCCGCTGTCCCAGGGCCTTGTCCAGCACCTCCAGGTAGTTCGTCGTGGCCACCGTGACCACCCGTTTCTGCTCCTCGACCCCATCCATGATGGTCAGCAGCGTCATCAGCGCCGGCCCCCGGCCTGATTCCAGCCTCTTCTGCCCGATGAGATCGATGTCCTCGATAAAGACGATGGAGGGCGACAGGTCCTGGGCCAGTTCATAAAGCGCCGAGATGTAGTCTCCCCGTTCCACCAGATAGCTGTTCGCCACCAGGCAGGTTATGACTTCGCTGTCAGACAGCAGTGCCTTGCAGATCAGCGTCTTGCCCGTCCCCGGCTCGCCGACGAGCAGCACGCCCCTCCGGGCCGGGATACCGTAGCCGGCTAGCTCATCGCTCCTGGCCAGGAAACCAACCGTATTGGACTTGATTTCCTCCTTTAGAGCTTCGTCCAGGGCAATGCTGTCCCAGGTCCGGGAAGACGGTTCCAGGAAATAGATGCGCCCGTGATACCCCAGCTTCTGCCCGCGGTAGAAATTCTCCTCCTTGGAAACCTTTTCCACGCCGGCGGCGAAACCCGTGACGACGTCTTCCTTCGAAGCCAGGCCGGTGACCACCACCGAATGACCGGCGTGGGGGTTGATCTCAATGGTGACGGCCAGACTGTCATCGCCCTTGACCAGCAGCAGGGTGCCGTCCCGCAGCAGGTTTTCGGTATCTTTGAAGCTGGTGTGGACGTCCACGTATCTGGGGCTGGGACGGTTATAGGGCAGGGTCCGGGCCACGCTCCAGCCGTCTTTCTCGATGTGCCGCTGCAGCGACCAGGCCAGGAGTTCGCCATAATAGCCGGGCTTTATTACCGTGGCATCCGCCCTTTTCCCCTTGCCCAGGAAACGGCTGACCGCCGTCTGGTGCTTCTTCAGGCGCACCTTGCGCCCCGGGCCGATGGCCTCCAGGAACCTTTCGGACGGCGTCTCCAGCGCCACCTCTTCCTCGATGTCCATATCTTCGATGTCTTCCAAATCCAAATCGTCAAACTCAGGCACCATGATTCTTTTCTCCTTTCTCTAACCCAGTGCCACAGGCGTCCCGCCTGTGCGATCCCCGGTACCACGGGCCACCGTGCCTGTGCGAGCTGGTATTCCGGCAAGGCCGAAAAGGCGTAGGCGCGAACCAGCCCCGACAAGCCCCCCGATACATCGGGGTCGCAGGGCGGAGTGTGTTCGCCCGCGCGGCCAGACCCGGTGGTCTGCCAGCTCCGCGCCGTATGCGGCGACATCTCTTTTTGATCTTCAACTGCCCTCCTATCTTTAAGACTCGAATTCCTTAACTTTTGTTCCATTGACGCCGCCATTGTACCAGTACCCCGTGACAGCGTTATGTCACAGGAATCGGCTCCTTTCTGGCCGGGGCACAGGAACCACGAAAAACACGAAACTCACGAACAACAGAAGGTTTTCCCATCCGTGTTCATTCGTGTGGATTCGTGGTTCCACCTTCGGCCCTTTCCTTTCGTGCTTTTCGTGTCTTTCGTGGTTGCGACTCGGGCTTCCCGTTTCGCCCATCTCGTGTCTCTACTGGTCAAGATTCCCGGTCTCCCTTTTCTCTGACCTCGTGCCTTTCGTGGTTCTCCGGTTCCGGTTTCTCTTTCTCAACTCTCTGTCTGTTTATGCTATAATTCACCGCAGTTTTTGGCCTGGCAATAATGATACGGGAGGCGACACAATGGGCTTTTCCAGGGTCCGCGGCGACCGGTCGGACAAAATGGCGAGGCTGATAAGGCTGGAGCACCTCCTCTCCCAGAACACGCAGGGCTTGACCATCGCGCAACTGGCCCGGCGGTGCGATATCGGCCAGCGCACCATTCGCCGCGATCTCAAGGAGTTGGAACACGAGGCCGGCTTGCCCCTGCGGAACGAAGATGGAAGATGGGGCGTGGTGGAAGGCAGCTATCTACCCCCCATCCGTTTCACCCCGTCTGAAGCGACGGCCATCTTCCTGGCCGCCCGGCTGGTGCTGGCATACCACAATATCTATAACCCCGCCATCGACTCGACCTTCACCAAACTCAACTCGGTGGTCAAGCCCCCCTTGAGGGACCAGGTCCGGAAGACCCTCGAATGGATGGGAAAGCAGAAGAGGGACGACCACTACATCAGCGTGCTCCAGACCGTCATCCAGGCCTGGACGGAAGGCCGCCGCGCAAAAATCGCCTATACGACGCCGGGGCACAACCAACCGGTGGAGAGGACAATCGAGCCCTATTTCATCCAGCCCGGCCTCATCGAGCGGGCCAACTACCTCATCGCCTACTGTCACCGCGCAAGGGATATCCGCATCTTCAAGATGGACCGCATCCGGAGCATCGACCTCCTGTACGAGCGATATGCGATACCCGCCGAATTCGACGCCAACGAGTACCTCGGCGCATCCCTCGGCATCGTTGCCGAAGGCGATCCCGTCGAGGTCAAACTCAGCTTCAACCCGGAAATCGCCCACGTCGCCCGGGAGACCACCTGGCACCCCAGCCAGAAAACGGACATGCAGCCCAACGGCTCGGCGCTGGTCACCATGACCGTCTCCCCCACCGTACAGTTGACCAGCTTCATCCTCGGCTGGGGCGAAAAAGTGGAAGTCCTCGCCCCCGCCGAACTCCGCCAAGAGGTGGCTCGCACCGCCGCAGCGACATCAAGGGTGTACCGAAAGAAAAAGAAGCGATGATTTTGACATACAGTTGTCAACCGGGTCCAGTATGCTGGTAAATCGGAAGCAGGCAACAAACATTATTTTTATTGAAAGGAGGTAACATGCAATTCACTTCAGAGAAAATCAGCTTCGTCAGGTTCTGCGCAGAGTATCTCCAATGCGGTGATGACTGCCCCGCCGCCAAATCTTGCGCAGAGGCTGACCCTAGCTGCGCGAAAATCACCGAGAAAATGGAACAGGGAGCCGGGTTGTCTATGGAAGAGAAGGACGTCATACAGTATTTCACCAGGACAGCCTTCTGGTACACTGGAACGTGCAAGCTGAGGACAAAAGGTATTCCCGAATGCTCGAACGTGGGATCGTGCAGGGAAGACCGCTGGCATTGTTACCAGTTGCTCGACCAGTTGGGGATGTCAATCGAACCGGAGAAACGAGGTCAAGGGGTTTTCCCACCAGAGCAAATCAGCTTCGTCGAGTTCTGCGCAGACAACGTTGACTGCGGTGCTGATCCTTGCCCTGCTGGCGAATCCTGCCTCGAGGATGATCCTTTCTGCGCGAAAATACCTGAAAAAATGGAACAGGGAACCGCATTGTCCGACCAGGAGAAGGGCATCATAGAATACTTCTGGAAAGAGCAAGAGCACTGGCTAGCCAGATGCAAGTTGAACGCAGCAGGTCGCCCACAGTGTCCGAACTGGAAAACTTGCGTTGACCCTGGCTTCTGCCTCCAACTCCTGGACAACCTCGGAATATCTCACGATTCGTCGGAGGAACAAGAGATTTTGGAGAAGGAGTTGCAGAAGGTAATCGTTAACAGCGCCATTTCAGGAGTGGATTGGCAGTTAGGCGAGAAGGTGAAGTACCACGACAGGGAGTGCCCAATCGATTCCGGGAGACCAGACATTTTGCTCAAGAATGAGGCTGCCGACACCCTATATGTCGTGGAACTCAAGGCTGGAACGGGCACCCGTGAGAACGTGGGCCAACTGATGCACTACGTGGGTTTTCTCAGGAAGAATCCACCGGCCGGCTTCAAGGAGGTCAAAGGCATTCTCTTGGCAAAAACTTTCTCCGAAGGCGCCAAGTTTGCCGTATCCACAGTCCCGCATCTTCTCCTGCTCAGGACTTACAGATTGCAAGTACTGATTGGCACATAGAATATAAGAAAGGAAGGAACCCCTATGAAATCACAAGCGGAAATACAAGCTAAGGTTAAATCCATCGAGCCTAAACTTCACCCTGAAGCTGACATTAGGGAATTCGTGGTCGGTCTGTCATCCAATGGCAGAAGGTTGCTTCGCCCCCTATGTGCGGACGAAACGTCTAGAGCCAGAGGCAGGGCAGAGGGCTGGTTTGATGCCCTGAATTGGATACTGGAACAAAAGGAACCGCGCTCCTCCGGCCCTGTGATATAATCAGACGAGGTGGATAAAAACAGTCTGCTGGCCGAAATTCGCGACAGGATAAGGCAGAGTCGTTATCGACTGACCGGTCATGCCGAAAGGGAAAGTGAATCAGACCGGGTAACCAGGCAAGAGATAGAAGAGTCCCTGCTCTCCGCCGGCGCGGAAATAATTGAGCATTATCCGGAAGACGTCCGGGGGAAGATTTGCCTCGTACTCGGGTTCATCAAGGGACAAGGGCCAATACACGTGGTTTGTGGTTTGGGAGGCGAAGTACTGGTCATCGTCACCGTGTACCGCCCCGATCCGGGGCAATGGCTGAACTGGCGAATCAGGAACAAATGGACCATGAAGACGTGCCATTTTTGTCAGGGCAAGGTGGTAAAGAAGAAGATCCGTCATGTCCACTACTGGGGGGATGAAATTGTTATCTTTGAGAATGTCCCGGCTGAAGTCTGCACCCAGTGCGGAGAAGTCTATTTCTCACCTGATGTTCTCGAGATGATGGACAACGCAACCCTGAAGAAGACACCCCCCGACAAGAGCATTGCCGTCCCTGTCTTTTCTCTATCTTGAACCGGTCCCACGTATCAGGTGGCGGTGGCATAGCTGCATGGCTTTAGCCTTGCGGGGGTGGGGAACGGCCAAGCAGCCAAATAGCCCTGCACCACGCGGCCAGCCAGGTTCTGCATGTCGCACCAATGGTGCGGCCCTGTGATATAATCTGGCCATGACACGGTACAAGATACCGATTGAAATCCGGCCTCTGGAAGAAGGTGGTTACCTGGCGGTTTGCCCGGCGCTCCAAGGTTGCCACGCCGAAGGGCAGACCATAGCCGAAGCTATTGATAACCTGCAGGATGTCGCCAGGGTGTTGCTGGAGTTGCGGGCTGAGGACGGCCTACCGGTTCCCGACGAATTGACCGAGCAGGGGCAAGACAGGACGCTCCGGGGCGAACTCGAAGTGGCCGTTGGCGCCTGATGACATATTCCGAACTGACTCGCAAGCTCAAGAAGCTGGGCTGCGAGTTTCGCCGGCAGGCCAAAGGAGACCACGAGATCTGGTGGCGCCCGGAGCGCAAACTTTACACCTCTATCCCGCATCATACCAACAAAGAAATCGCTACAGGCACTCTTAACGCTATCCTGCGGGATCTCGGCATAACTATGAAGGACCTGGCGGGTAAGTGAACCCTTGGCTCACCTCAAGCGACGGCAACCGGTATTCGGTGCGGCAAACGGCGGAGGTCAGCAACAATGAACACTGAAGGAATGACCCCGAATGAAATAAGGAAACGCGGCATAGAAGCCCTATCGAAAGCGCTTGGCCCAATCGGGATGGTCCGGTTTCTTCAGCAATTCGACGCTGGAACGGGCGACTACACCGCGGAGCGAAAGCAATGGCTGCAAGACCTCAAGCTTGAAGATGTGATAGATGAGATCAAGCGCAGACGTAAGAAGCCCGGGACTCGCACAGCGGGACGATAGTGCTACGTCACGGTCCTGCAAATTCCCTCACGAGGTCGCTGGACTTCGTTTGTTTCGGACTATCAACCACCGAACATGACCTTTGAAGCCTATCTGGACATCGAGACCACCGGGCTGGCGCCCGGGGGCGACAGGATAACCGTCATCGGCATCTACCTGTGCAACGGCGCGGAGAGCAGGCTGGTGCAACTGGTGGGGGACGACGTGACGGTGGAAAGGCTGATGGAGACACTGCGGGGCGTTCACACCGTCTATACCTACAACGGCCGCCGGTTCGACCTCCCGTTCATCAACGCCTGCCTGGGAATAAACCTCGAAGACAAGTGCCACGGCTGGCATCACCACGACCTGATGTACGACTGCTGGGACCGCAACCTGAAAGGCGGTTTCAAGGCCGTCGAGGCCCAACTCTGCATCACCCGCGAGACCACGGACATCACTGGCTGGGACGCCGTCAGGCTGTGGTGGCGCTACAAGCGCCACCGCGACCAGGACGCGCTGAACACGCTGCTGAAGTACAACGGGGAGGACGTGATGAACCTGAAGGTGCTGAGGGAAAAGCTACAAATGACAAAGCGCAAGTTCCGGAGGAATCCCGACTGGCGGAATCCAAGGTGGAACCGGTGACTCTGGATGACCTGAACGAAAAAGCCAACGATGCCCTATCGAAGGAGCCCGGCCCAACGGAGATGGTCCGGTTGGCGCAGCAATTCGGCGACGGGACGGGCGACTACACTGCCGAACGAAAGCAGTGGCTGCAAGACTTGAACCTGCGTGACGTGGTCAGGGAAGTCAAGCGCAAGCGAAAAAAGCGGCGTTGACGAAACACGATTGACACCGGCGTTCCTATGCGCCTTGCCTCCCATGCGGAGTCTCGCAGATGCGCATTTCGCGCTTGCCCCGGTTCGCCCCCCACAGGCACGGTGGCCTGTGGTACCGGGTTGGGCAGGCGAGCGATCAGACCGCGCCCCTACGGGGACCGGAGGGGGTTATCGATTATGCCAGCGCTGGCGGGCCGCCACAAGGGCACGCAGCGGGGATGGGGGTTTTCTTCACCCTCACCTTAGTCCTCTCCCATCAAGGGAGAGGAGACGGCAGGCAGGCTTATAGCTTGCTGGCGTGGGCCGCCAGGTACTCGGCAACGCCGGCGGGGGTGGGCTTCATTCCCGGCTCGCCCTCGTGCCAGTTGACCGGGCAGACCTCCCCGAACTTCTCGTTGAACTGGACGGCGTCCAGTACCCGGACCGCCTCGTCCACGTTCCTCCCCAGGGGAAGATTATTGATGACCTCGTGCTGGATCATGCCCTTCTTGTCGATGATAAACGTGCCTCTCAAAGCCACGGCTCCGTCGATCAGGACATCATAGCTGGCAGAAATAGATTTGGTGATGTCGGAGACGAGGGGATACTTGATATCGCCGATGCCGCCGTTCTTCACCGCGGTGTTCTTCCAGGCCAGGTGGGTGTAGTGGCTGTCCACCGAAACGCCGATAACCTCGCAGTTCCTCTCTCTGAACTGGGGCAGCCGGTGGTCGAAGGCGATGATCTCCGACGGGCAAACAAAGGTGAAGTCCAGGGGGTAGAAGAACAGCACCACGTATTTGCCGCGGTAATCCGACAGCTTGAAGTTTTCTTTGATGCTGTTGTCCCCCATGATGGCCGTAGCCGTGAAGTCCGGGGCCTGTTTGTTGACGAGCACGCCCATTTTGCGTAGCCTCCTTGTTTATTGATGTTCGTAAGTAATTGTCAGGGATGGAACGCCGAGGGTCAAGACGTTTTTGTGAAATTTTTATCAAATTCGGCAAAAGAGGGGCCTTTGCTCGCCAAAAGTCAGAGCGCCGGCAGACATCCAGCCCTCGCAGGCCCCGATGCATCGGGGCGGTACCGGGGCCTGGCCAGGGGCGAGGCATGTCTGAGCGATTCAAGGCTTCGGGGCAGGGTCCATCCTTCGCAGGCAGGGACGCCTGCGGTACCGGGGCCCGGCCAGGGGCGAGGCATGTTTGAACGATTCAGGGCTTCGGGGCAGGGTCAGTCCTTCGCAGGCAGGGACGCCTGCGGTACCGGGGCCCGGGCCACGGGCGAGGCATTGCTGAGCGATTGAAGGCTTCGGGTCAGGGTCCGTCTTTCGCAGGCAGGGACGCCTGCGGTACCGACTGCCGGCTGACAGCCCATGGCCGACAGCCGACAGCCAACGATTGACATACAGTTGTCCCTCAAATGGGCTAGAATACTGGTGAAAAGGAGGTAAGTCATGGTTGTTTATTCTCATTCCCGGTTGAGCGTTTACCAGCAATGCCCCTTGAAGTACAAGCTGCAGTACCTGGACAAGATCAAGGTGCCCGAAGAGGTGGAGGGCATCGAGGGCTTCATGGGCAGCCGGGTACATGACGCCCTCAAGAAACTGTACGATGACCTGAAGTACACCAGGGTCAACAACCTGCCCGGCCTGCTCTCGTTCTACGAAGGCGACTGGCAGAAGAACTGGCACGAAGGCATCGTCATCACGAAGCAGGACCTCACGCCGGAGAACTACCGCGCCCTGGGCAGAAAGCTGATCGAGAGCTATTACAACCGTCATGTCCCCTTCGACCGCGACGATACCATCGGCACGGAGATGCTGTTCCACTTTTCCCTGGATACGGAAAACAATTACCGGATGCGGGGATTCATCGACCGCCTGGCCAGGGCGAAGGACGGCGCCTTTGAGATTCACGATTACAAGACCTCCGGCACCCTGCCCTCCCAGGAGCAGTTGGACAACGACCGGCAGCTCGCGCTCTACCGGATCGGCGTGCAGCAGAAGTGGCCCCAGGCCATGGAGGTGAGACTGGTCTGGCACTACCTGGCCTTTGACGCCGAAATGGTCTCCACCCGCTCGGAAGAAGCCATCGCCGGGCTCCGCGAAAACACCATCAAGCTGATCGATGAAATAGAATCAGCAAGGGATTTCCAACCGAGGGAGTCCTTCCTGTGCAACTGGTGCGATTTCCCCGGTTTCTGCCCGGAGAAGAAGCACATCGCCCTGGTGGAGAACCTTCCTGTCAACGAATACCTGAAAGAGCCAGGCGTCGTGCTGGTGAACCGCTACGCCGAGCTGAAAGAGCAAGCAACTGCCATCGGCGAAGAGATGGACAGGGTAAGGGAAGCCATCATCGCCTATGCGGCAGCGAAGCAGGTGACAGCGGTCCGGGGGAGCGACCGGCTGGCCCGCCTGCGCTCCTACCGGAAGTTGAGATTCCCCGGCAAGAATGACGATGGCCGCCAGGAGCTGGAGGACTTCATCGTCAACGCAGGCAAGTGGATGCAGACCTCGCAGCTCGATACGTTCATGCTGGCAAGGCTGGTGGAGAACAAAGCCTGGGATAGGGACCTCATCGACGAAGTGATGAAATACGGGCGCATAGACCAAACCACCACTGTCACCCTCAGCCGCCTGAAAGACCAGGACGACGCCTGACGCCGGGGGGGGCACGCACCGGCGTTCTGCTGGCTATGGCCCGCCATCCCGTAGCTGCACGCTGCCGCGTGCCCCACCGCATGCATGTCAATGCCTGCACAACTGACCAGACAACGCTGGCCCGCCATCCCGTAGCGGCACGCTGCCGCGTGCCCCGGCGGCTGGCGGTCATCCGTAGCGGCACGCTGCCGCGTGCCCCCAATGATGGAGCAACGAACATGCTTAACCAATCAAAAACATTCCGCCACAAATCTATCCGGTTGAGAGGCTATGATTACACTTCTCCTGGCTCATATTTCATCACGATATGCACATATGCCCACCAATGTATCTTCGGAGAGATCATCGGCGATGAAATGCGGTTTAATACCCTCGGGAAAATCGCGCAAGTCGAATGGTCCAAAACCGGGGCCATACGCAGGAACGTTACCGTGGATGCTTGCATCGTGATGCCGAACCATCTTCATGGCATCCTCGCGATGCAAGACGATTCGGTGGGCGCGCAGCAGCCCACGGCTGCGGAGGAGGAATTCGGCAAGCCAGCCTCGAATTCAGTACCGACAATCGTGCGTTCGTTCAAGGCCGCCACAACAAAACAGATCAATGAGGTGCGGCATGCGCCCCAGGTACCGGTCTGGCAGAGGAATTATTACGAACATATTATCCGGACGGAAAGAGAGCTCGAGCAAATTCGGGAATACATCGTGCACAATGCCCAAAAATGGAACCTGGATAAGGAAAATCCAGTTAATTTGAAAAGCGGCTAGGGCACGCGGCAGCGTGCCGCTACGGGGTGGTTGACCAGCATTGATCGACGAATTGCACCAGCATGGACGACAAACGAGACAGGCACGCAGCAGCGTGCCGCTACGGGGTGGTGCACCAGCAATGATCGATGAATTGCACCAGCATGGACGACAAACGAGACAGGCACGCAGCAGCGTGCCACTACGGGGTGGTTGACCAGCATTGATCGACCGGTTGCGCCCGCATTGACGACAAACGAGACAGGCACGCTGCCGCGTGCCGCTACGGGGTGGTTGACCAGCATTGATCGACCGGTTGCACCAGCATGGACGACAAACGAGACAGGCACGCGGCAGCGTGCCGCTACGGGGTGGTTGACCATTGATCGACCGATTGCGCCCGCATTGACGACAAACGAAACAGCCACGCGGGAGCGTGCCCCTACAGGGTGCGGCCTACGGCTTTGGCGATGGCGCGGAGGTCTTTCATGAGGCGGGTAAAATCAGAGGGGGTGAGGGACTGGAGGCCATCCACCAAGGCTTCTTTGGGGTTCGGATGCACCTCGATGAGCAGGCCATCGGCCCCGGCCGCCAAAGCGGCCCTGGCGATGGCCGGCACCAGGGAGAAATGCCCGGCGGCATGGCTGGGATCAACAATCACCGGCAGGTGGCTGAACCTCTTGACCACGGGTATGGAGGAGATATCCAGGGAAAAGCGCGTGCTGTCCTCGAAGGTCCGTATTCCCCGCTCTCCCAGGATCACCTGGGCCTTGCCATCGGCCAGCACATAATCTGCTGCCGTAAGCCACTCAGTGACCGTGCAGGAAAAGCCGCGCTTGAGGAGCACCGGCTTGCTGGTCTTCCCCACGCTCTTGAGCAAAGCGAAGTTCTGCATGTTGCGGGCGCCGACCTGGATGATGTCGGCATACTCGGCAACCAACTCCACTTCGTGAGTGTCCACCACCTCGGTGACGATGGGCAGGCCGGAATGTTTCCTGGCCTTCGCCAGCATCTCCAGGCCTTCCTTGCCCAGTCCCTGAAAGGTGAAGGGCGAAGTCCGCGGCTTGAAAGCGCCGCCGCGCAGGATAACCGCGCCGGCCCCTTTCACTACTTCCACCGCCTCCATCAACTGCTCCTCGCTCTCCACGGCGCAGGGTCCGGCCATCACCACGAAACGGTTGCCGCCGATTTCAACGCCGCCCGCGGAGACGACGGTGTTCTCAGACTTGAACTCCCGCGAGGCCAGCTTGTAGGGCTTCATGATCCGGGTGACGTGTTCGACGCCCGGCAAGACAGCGAAGGTGTCCGACGGCACCTGGCCGGTGTTACTGCCCAGGATAGCGATGACCACCTTCTCGGTACCCAGGTTCAACTGGACGCTGAAGCCCAGCGACTTGGCCCGCTGGACGACGGCGTCCACTTCGTTGGTGGTGGTGCCCTTTTGCATCTCGACTATCATGGCAACGATAATACGACAGAGCCAGTCGATAGTCAATAGCCCGTAGGGGCGCGTCGCGACGCGCCCGCCCATTGCCCTGCCTGTGGGCGCGTCGCGACCGCCGTCGGAATGCAGGGACCGGGCGCGTCGCGACGGGCCCCTACGGTTGGGGTTTTTTCTTCCCGGCAAAGAAGCTGTAGGCCACGGGCACCACCACCAGGGAGAGGAACGTGGACGTGGTGAGGCCGCCGATGACGGTGATAGCCATCGGGGCGCGGAACTCTCCGCCGGAGCCGAAGCCGATGGCGATGGCCAGCATGCCGAAGATCAGCGCCAGGGTGGTCATCATGATCGGACGGAGGCGCATCGGCGCCGCCGTCAAGATCGCCTCCCGCACCCCCAGCCCCTCCCCGCGTTTCATGTTGATGAAGTCCACCATAATAATGGAGTTCTTGGCCACGATCCCCATCAGGAGGATAACACCGATCATGGCCATCATATCCAGCGGCTTGTGGGTTACCAGCAGGGACAGCAGGGCGCCGACCAGGGACAGGGGCAGGGCCAGCATGATGAGCAAAGGCTGGGAAAACGACCCGTAGAGCGACGCCAGTACCATATACACGAACACTACCGAAAGCCCCAGGGCAAAGAAGAGGTTGCTGAAGGTCTCGTACATCATTTCCGTCTCGCCGCCGAAGCGGTAGCGCACTTCGGCGGGTATGTTCACCGTCGCCAGCCTCTTTTGAATGTCAGCGATGACATCCCCCTGGGCGCGCCCGCGGAAGTTAGCGCCCACGGTAAGTATCCGCTCCCGGTCCCGGCGGTCGATCTGACCCGGCCCGCTGGCCGGGGTCAGCGTGGCGATGGAGCTGAGCGGAAGCTGGACGTCCTTCGTATTCAACAGGGGCAGAGAAAGCACCTCCCGGGGGTCCCGGCGGTCCTGCTCCCTCAGCCGGACCCGGATATCAACCTCCTCGTCTCCCTGGCGGAACTGCGAAGCCCGTTCACCGTTGATCAGGGTGCGCAGGGTCGAACCCACCTGGGCGACGTTGAGCCTGAGGTCGCCGGCCAGCTCGCGGTTGATGTCCACTCCCCATTCAGGTTTGCCCGGCTTCAGACTCCTGTCGATGTCGTCCAGGCCGGGAACGTCCGCGATGGCATCCATGATCTTCTGAGACAGCGGGGCCAGATCGTCGAAATCCCCGGTCGTCGTCAGTTCGATCTGGATGGGCCGGCTGAAAACCGAGCTGGAAGAAGCCCCGGACATGGTCTCGCTGCTGAGGAACACTTTCCCCAGGTTGCTGAACTGCTGTCGGGCATATTGCTGTATCTTCGGCGACGAACTCTTATCGTCCAGTTTCACAAAGATGCTGGAGTACTCCGGCCCGCTGGTGGTGCCTACCGTGGCGAAGACGTGTTTGACCTCCGGACGCTCCATGAGACCGCGCTCGATTTGCCGCACCTTTTCATCCGTTATGTGGAGAGAAGTCCCCGGCGGCAACTCCAGGTACATTTGAAAGTCGGGACGGTCGGACTCGGCGAAGAAAGTCTGCCCGACAAAGGGCACAGCGGCGAGACTGGCGAAGAAGACCAGGACGGCGGCCCCGATGATGATGAAGCGGTGGGACAGTCCCCAGGAGAGGAAGCCGCTGTAAAAGCCCCAGCCGGCGCGCTGGGGAAATGTCACCCTGAGCGAAGTCGAAGGGTCTTTGGCCCCAGCCTGTCCGAAGGAACTTGGCCTGGGCGGAGCCAAGGAGTCTTCGACTCCGACTCGCTTGCGCTCGTCTTGGCTCGGAATGACGGGCCATTTTCGTCATTCTAGCTTCGACATTCTTCATTTCTCTCTGCGTTCTCCGCGCCTCGGCGGTGAGTATTTGTCATCTAAAGGAGCCACAAATTGGGACTGAAAGAGACCATCATCAAGCTTTCCGAAGCCCCGGGCTGCCCGGGGTTCGAGGGAGACATCGGCCAGATTGTGCAGCAGGAGCTCAAAGGGTACGTGGATGAAATAAGGGTTGACGCCATGAACAACGTCTTCGCGTCTAAAGGCTCGGGCCGCACGGTCATGATCGCCGCCCACATGGACGAAATCGGACTGATGGTCAAACACATCGATGAAAAGGGTTTTATCCGGTTCGCCAAGCTCGGGGGCATTTCCGACCAGCTCCTTCTGGGCCAGCGGGTTACCATCCATACCAAGAAAGGCCCGATCGCGGGCGTCATCGGCTGCAAGCCGGTGCACCTGATGAAAGACGACGAGCGGAAGAAGCTGCTCCCCTACGAGAAGATGTTCATCGATATCGGGGAGGGGAAAGCCGACGGCGTGAAAGCCGCCGGTGTGAAGATCGGCGATCCCATTGTCATCAACCGGACGGTGACGGAGCTCCGGCGGGGTCTGCTCTGCGGCAAGGCCTTCGACGACCGGTCGGGTTGCGCCATCCTCATCGAAGTGTTGAAGAACGCCAGGCCAAAGAACAGGCTGGTGGGGGTCTTCACTATCCAGGAAGAAGTCGGACTGCGGGGCGCCACAGTCTCGGCATTTTCGGTGAACCCCGACCTGGGGATTGGCGTGGACACCTCGGCGGCCGCCGATCACCCCGAGGTCGAGGAGTACGAGGGCCCGATCAAGCTGAAGGCCGGCCCGGCCATCCTGGCCGCCGACGGCAGGAGAGACTCCCTGGGCGGCGGCCTCCTGCCGAACCTGAAAGTGCTGGATTGGCTGGTGGAGCTTGCGCAGAAGAACAATATCCCGCACCAGATGGAAGTCTTTGAAGGGGGCACCACCGATGGCACTGCCATTCAACTGAGCCGCGGCGGCGTTCCCAGCGGCGTGGTGAGTCTTCCCTCGCGGTACATCCACACCTTCAGCGAGGTGATTGCCCTGGAGGACGCCGAGAACATGGCAAGATTGCTGGTCGCCGCAGTCGAGAGCGACCTTCCGGTGTAGCCGCAGGTCTTTAGCCTGCGCGTGGCCCGTGGCGGCACGCCGTCGCGTGCCCCCGTGGATAACCGGCACGACCCTGAGGGCAGGTTCACCCTCACCTTAATCCTCTCCCATCGAGATGGGTTGTTATCTTGAATCTTGAATCTTGAATCTTGGAATCTTCCGGGAGGGCTTCCATGGCAGACCTGACTTTCGATGTGGTGATCATCGGCGGGGGCAACAAGGCTCTAATGCTGGGCATGTACCTGACGAAATACGGGGGAATGAGCGTGGGCATCTTCGAACGGCGGTACGAGCTGGGCGGCGGGCTTTCGTCCGAGGAAGCCCCGGCCCCCGGCTTCATTCATAATACTCACTCCACCATGCACATGAGCCGGGTCTACTACGAGCCGGTCTACCAGGACTTCCCGGATTTCGAGGAGAAGGGCGCCAGGTACGCCACCTATCCCGTGGCCTACGGCATGGTCTTCAAAGAAGACCAGTCCTGCCTGCTGTTCTACCAGAGCCAGACCGATCCGACCCAGGAGAAGACCGCCCGGGAGATCGCCCGCTTCTCGCAAAAAGACGCCGAGACCTGGCTACGAATGTGGAACTTCTACCGGAAAAAGCTCCGCCCGGCGGCCATGGAGCGCATGTTCAACCCGCCCCGGCCCGGCGTGAAGGACAGCTTCGACCGGCTGTTTGCCGACCCGGAGAACATCCTGGACCCATCCTGGGCGGCCATGAGCTGCCTGCAGGTGGGGAGGGAACTTTTCGAAAGCCCCGAAGTCACGTGCGCCCAGATGCGGGCCAAGGAATCGGCGGACGGCGTGCCCCCCGACTTGTATGGGGGCGGCCTGAACCAGGTGATCTATCCCCTGACCGAAATCGAGGCCGACTTCGCCATCGGCGGCTCCCACAGCGTCACCCACGCCGCCACCAAGATTTTCCTGCAGAACGGCGGGCGGACGTTCACCCACGCCGAGGTGGAAAGGGCCGTCATCGAAAACGGCAAGGCCGTCGGCATAAAGCTGAAGGACGGCGCCACGGTCAGGGCGAACAAGGCGGTGGTCAGCACCCTGAGCCCCTACCAGCTTTGCTTCCAGATCATCGGGAAGGACTACCTTTCGGACAAAATACTGAGGCGGGTGGCGAACCTGGAAACGCGGTACACCTGCATCATGTGGTACGGTTGGGCGCTGCACGATGCGCCGCGGTACGCCTCGGCAGCCTTCAACAAAGACGTCAATAACACGCTCTGGCTGGTCCTGGGCACCAAAGACCTGGAGGCCGTGGTGCGGGAGACCAACTGGCGGCGGTTGGGGAAAGTACCGCCGGAGCTGAACCTGGTGGTCTGGTCCTATTCGGGGAGCGACCCCACCCAGGCCCCGGAGGGAAAACACGTCGCCGGTTCGGAGCAGTACGTGCCGCCGGCCACGGCGCTGACGGAAAGGGAGTGGCTGGATCTGAAGCCAAAGCACGCCGATGACGTGGTGAAAGAATGGGGCATCTTCGCTCCGAACATGACCTGGAAGAACGTGATCGGCTATTACCCCGAGACGCCCATGGACGTCTGCCACCTGGCCAACATGGCCCCCTCGGGGAACTGGGGGGTCATCGACAGCGTGCCCACGCAGCAGGGCCGCCGGAGGCCAATCCCTGAGCTTTCCACCCACCGCACCCCGGTCAAGGCCCTCTACGCTACCGGCGCCGCGTGGCACCCCTCGCCTGGCGCCCATTCCCAGCAAGCGTACAACTGCTACAAAGTCATGGCGGAGGATTTCGGCCTGCGCAAGCCCTGGGAAGAAAAAGGAAGACCGTTCTAATATACACGCGTCATTCCTGCGAAGGCGGGAATCCATCGGGCCGGGGTGAAAGCAGGCGTAGGGTGGGTGAAGCGCGCGGTTTGACGACTGGGACCACGTCTTTCGAGAAAGCTGGGTCGCTGCGGTCGGCTCACGGAGGACTGACGGCAAGCGAGCGTAACCCACCACGTCCCCGCGGTCTATTTGCACCATCGGGTGACGGAGCCAGGCGTAGGGTGGGTGAAGCGCGCAAGGTGAAACATGGGTTGAGCGCCGTCGCCCGTAAGCGAGCGTAACCCACCACCCCGGACCAGGGCACAACAGGAACAGGGGAGGTGCAGCACTCTCCTGGATGCCGAACCGGGTGGCATCTTGCGTTGAGGTGGGGAAATTTTTATTCTGGGCTCATAGCTACAAGGAGGGCATAATGCAGCAATGGGAGTATCTGGTGGTTCGCCTTTGGAATGAGCATTGGGGTGACAGCGAGGGTCGCACCGGAAAAATGCCAACATGCAAGCAGTCTGGCGGGGTGGACTGGTACAACAGCGGGCCGTTACTGGTGACTCTGGGCGGCCAGGGTTGGGAGCTGGTATCTACGACATCATACGGTGGAACCAAACTATTCTTCAAGCGTCCCAAACAGGCGTAGGGTGGGTGAAGCGCGCATTGCCGAACCTGAAGAGAGCACCATCGTTGTTGCGCGCGGAACCCACCACGTCCCCGCCCCTAGTGGTGGGTTACGCTCGCGGTCGGGAGGGATGCTGACTTGTGCGCCTTATCGGTGAATGCCTGGCCAACCGGGGTAAGACGTGTCTGCTCGCTTCACCCACCCTACGGGTGGATTCCCGCCTTCGCGGGAATGATGGCGTAACCCACCACGTCCCCGTGATGGAATGGCGCCATTCGGCGATCGTTCGAACTTGCACGAAAGAAGATGAGTAATTACCGGCGGGCCTATTGCGAAGGCGGGACATACTTCTTCACTGCCGTTACGTACGGACGGCGCCCGATCTTCCGAGAAGAACAGGCTATCGTGCTGCTGACAAAGTGCTTTCAGAGCGTGAAGAAGCTGCATCCGTTCGAAGTGAACGCCTTTGTCACACTGCCCGATCACCTCCATTGTATTTGGACGCTTCCGGACGGCGACAACGATTTCTCAACGAGGTGGAAGAAGATAAAAGCATGTTTCACCAGCCAATGGGTGGTTGGCACAACCCTGCCTGTCTCCGAATCCAAGCAGCAGAAGGGCGAAAAAGGCGTCTGGCAGAGGCGGTTCTGGGAACACATGATTCGTGACCAGGAGGATTTCAACAGGCATTGTGATTACATTCACTACAACCCTGTCAAACATGGTCTGGTGAAATCTGCCGCGGAGTGGAAGTACAGCAGTTTCAGAAGGTTTGTCGAGCAGGGGATATATAAGCCGGATTGGGGAGGGGAGGTGGACGACAAGGTCGTTGCGATGGAATTTGAATGATCATCGCCCGGCCCCGTCCCCGCCCCGGTGGTGGGTTACGCTCGTGTTTGGAGGGGTGCCGTGTTGTGTGCCTTATTGATGGATGCCCGGCGAACCGGCAATGGAACGTCTGCTCGCTTCACCCACCCTACAGCCCTTTTAGCCCCCCGTGCGGGCCATGAGCTTGGCGTATTCGCTCTGGGAGGCCTGGATCTTTTTGATCTCCTCGTCCGACAGCCATTTCTTGAGGTCTATCTGGTCCGAGGGGTAATGGGCGCGCTCGAAGTGCCATTTCTTGTCCATGGGGACCGTGGCGTCGATGCCGATGCCGCCTTCGAAGCCTCCCCCTCCCAGCCCTGAAGTCCTTTCCAGAGGCTGCATCAGGGTGCCGCGGCCTTCGCGGGCGCCGGAGAGTATGCCGGACACGGGGTTGCACCTGGTGGTGATGGCCCAGATGACGTCATCGGCATTGTAGATATCCACGTCCTCGTCCACCATGACCACCAGCCGGATGCCCGGGTTGGCCGCCATGGCCGCCATCAGTATATTTCTCTGGTAGCCTTCATCCCATGGCCTCCGCTTATTCACCTGGTAGACGATGCCGCCGTTGACGGAGAAGCCGTGCAGGATGTTACAGTCCACGACCAGTCCGGGGATGATCCTTTCGGCCACCAGGAACATGCAGGCTTCTTTCAGGTGGGTGATGAGGAACTCCCCTTCAAATGAGTGCGCCAGGGGAGAAAAGAAGATCGGGCTGTTCTTGCGATGGGTGACGGCGGTGGCCTTGAATTTCCTGAACCGGTAGGCCCTGCCCATGTAGCCGGGCCATTCGGGGAAGAAGGGAGCCTCGCCTCCCTTCCCCAGCTTCTCAGCCTCGTCGGTCTCCCAGGCCGACTCGGTGTCGATGTACCCTTCGATGACCCATTCCGCCTGGGCGATGGCATAGGCGTCGCTGGTCTTCGCCTTGACGAGCTCGACCGGGAAGCCCTGAATGCCGCCGGCGATGCCCAGCTCGTCCGAGCCGTGAGGGATGACGGAATGGACGTTGCCGCCCCCGGCGGTGATCATGACGGCGGGCGGGGTGCAAACGTTGACAGTATAGTAGACCCGTTCTTTGCGGTGGTCGACATAGGAGATGATGCCGAGGTGGGTGGGGGGCCCGCCCATGATGGTGCCCCAGTCCTTGCCCCGGAAATGGCAGCGGTTGAAGGAGATGTGGCTGCCGCCGCGGACGTACTTGCCGGTCACCAGGATGTTGCCGCCGCCGATGATCCGCCCCGCATCCCGCGGGGTGTGCTTCAGCACGGGCATGAGGCCGAATATGTCGATGTTGTCGGTCACCACCACTTCCTGGCAGGGGGCCACCTCCACCACCTTCGGCGGGATGGGCTTCTTAATGGCATCCATGCACCTGAACTTGATCTGTTTGAAGTCCGGTATGCCGAGCATCTTGGCCGCCCGCTCCCTTGTGGCGAAGAGGTTGCCCAGGTCCCGGACCCCGGGGTAGCCCCTGATGTTGTCGAAGAGAATGGCCGGGCCGCCTTCCAGGGCCTTCTGGATGCCGGCGATTTCGAGGATGGGGTTGACCTCGTTGCTGATGGTGAGAAGTTCACCCTCTCGTTTCAATAGTTCCAGGGTGCTGCGGATGCTGGTAATATCACTACTGGCCAAATGAGCCTCCTCGATCAGGATTACAGATTGCGGATTACAGATTCGAAGATTCCAAGATTTGAAGATTTCCCTGACCCGCTGTGGAAAGATCTCCCTCGGGGCAAGGGAAACACAGGCACGGTGGCCTGTGGCACTCGTTTTTTTCACCCTCACCTTAATCCTCTCCCATCAAGGGAGAGGAAATCTGGTTTTTCTATCTCATCGAGGAAGCGGCATTGAGGCACAGGCACGGTGGCCTGTGGTAACTGTTTCTTTTCACCCTCACCTTAATCCTCTCCCATCGAGGGATAGGAGATCAGGCCCGGGTCTTTTTCAGGCTGATGATTACCTTGCGGCCGTCCCCCTCGCCGGCGCTTTCGGTGCTGATCTCGGGGTCCTTGGCCAGGGCCAGGTGAACAATGCGCCGTTCGTCCGAAGGCATCGGCTCCATGGCAAGCGAGCGCCGGTTCTTCTTTACCTGTTCCGCCAGGTCCTGGGCCAGGGTGTGGAGCGACTGGTAGCGCCGCTGCTTGTATTCTTCGACATCCACGACAATAGGGTGGGGTATGCGCGTTTTCTGCGAAAGGATGAGGTTGACCATGTACTGGAGGGTGCTCAGCGTCTGGCCGCGGCGGCCGATAAGGATTCCCAGGTCGGTCCCCTTGATGTTCAAGGCCAGCGCGGGTCCGTCGTCTTCGGAGGCGGGAAAGCACGGGACGGCCTCCACCGTGGCGGAAATCCTCATCCCCGACAGAAGAGTTTCCAGAATCGTCCTGGCCTGAGCCACCGGCTCCGGAAGGGGTGGGTTGAGAACGGGTTCGCAGGCCGGCGTCGCCTGCGGGGTGGCTTCGGTCGGGGTTGCCCGGGCCTTCGGCGTTACCAGGACCCGGGCTTCTTCGGTCCCAAGACCCAGGATGCCCTTCCTCCCTTCCTTAAGGACAGCGATTTCAACCTCTTCCTCGGTCAGTCCGAGTTGTGAGAGGGCTGCTTGAACCGCCTCTTCCACGGTTTTCCCACTTATCTCAAGGCTTTCCATACAACCTTCTTTCCATTTGCGCAAGGCGTCGCCCTGTGCAAGGTATTGATCACTTTCGGGCCGGGGCGGCGGCTGGCGTCTTCGAGAACTTCAAGCCGCCCCAGCCGCTGGTGAGGTATTGAATAATGATACCGATAACATTGGAAACAGTCCAGTAGACCGCCAGGCCGCTGGCGAATTGCAGGGTGAAGATGCCGAACATCATCGGCATCATCATGAGCATCATGTTATTCATGGACTGCTGCCTGGGGTCCATGGTAGGCATGGTGACCATCTTTTGCTGGAGCCACATGGAGCCGCCAACCAGCACAGGAAGTATCATCAACCTGTCGGGCTGGGTCAGGTTGAGCCACAGGAAGTTCTCGTTCAAAGGCACCATGCGGTGGATCAACGGCCAGGAGTACAGCCGCGGGTAAAGCGCCACCAGGTCCTCCGGGCTGGCCGCCAGGGCCTGGAGAATCACCTGGTAAAGGGCTATCCACACCGGCATTTGTATCAGCATGGGCACCAGGCAGCCCATGGGATTCATGCCCGCCTCTTTGTACAACTTCATCGTTTCTTCGGACAGCTTCTGTTTGTCCCTGGCGTATTTCTTTTGAATCTCCTGCAGCTTGGGCTGGAGCGTGGCCATGGCCTTGGAAGCCTTCAGTTGCTTGACGGTCAGGGGATAGGTTACAACCCGAACGATAATGGTCAATACGATAATGGCTATCCCGAAGTTCTGGAAGAACGCGGCGTAGATGACTATCGACAGGTTGAGGATGGGGGAAAGGATCAGTACATTCCAGAGGTCTTCCATAGATGTCTTCCCCTAGCTGGAGGTGGCCACTTCCCATACCCTTATGCCGTTCTCGGCGTTGAAGGCTATCAGGAGGCCCTGCTTGGTGTAAACGTAGACCAGCCCTTTCTGGACGGCCATCGAAGCCAGGGCCGGTGAGGTCAGGGGTATGGCGCGGACCAGCGAGCCACTACTGGCCCGCAGATAATAGACACTCTTGTCTTCCGATGCTGCCACCACGATATCGCCGACCACCGCCGGAGAGGGACGGACAGGACCTTTGGTCTCGTACTTCCACAACCTGTCGCCGTTGGAGGCATCGATGGCGTAGACGTTGCCATCCAGGTTGGAGGCGACAAGCATGTTGTCCTTCACCACCGGCGCGCTCCAGAACCACCCTTCCCCCTGGAAGGACCATTTCGCCTTCCCGGTCAGGGCATCCACGGAGTAAAGTCGGCGGTCGAAAGAGCCCACATAGACCGTGTTGTCCACCACCAGGGGGTCGCTGGTAATAGCCCCTTCGGTCTGGAATTTCCACAGGAGAGATCCGTTCGAAGCGTCCAGCGCATAGAGATTGCCGTCAAAGGAGCTAACGTACAGCCTGTTGCTCTTGACCGCCGGCGTGCTCCAGATTTTATTGCCGGTGGCGAAGCTCCACTGTTCGACGCCGTTAGAGGCGGCGAGGGCGTACAATTTCCCAT
Organism: Chloroflexota bacterium; assembly: GCA_016210565.1. Classification (GTDB taxonomy): domain Bacteria; phylum Chloroflexota; class Dehalococcoidia; order JACQUA01; family JACQUA01; genus JACQUA01. Next base: position 5,992 of record JACQUA010000129.1, on the reverse strand, counting down.
CGGAGGAGCCAACATAGACCATGCCCTGGCCGACCGCCACTCCGCCAACGATGGGGCCTATGTGATCGACCTTGGGGTACTGCCATTTTATGGCGCCATTGGTCTTGTTTATGGCATAGACGATGCCGTCATAGGCGCCGATGAAGACGGAATCACCGTCCGCCGCCGGGTTGCCATAAAACGCCAGCGGCCTGGCCACCTGAGGACTGCAGCCGAAACCGGCGGGCGTTGCCGGCGCCTGGAAGGCAGCCTGCCACCTGGGGTCGCCATTGGAGCTATTATAGGCAATCACCTTGCCGGTCAGTGTGCCGATGTAGATGGCATCGCCATCCACGGAAGGTCCCGACCATCCGGCCACCGGACCGCCCGGAGTGCAGGCGGCGACCAGCAGAAGCGCAACGAACGCCAGGCCCATGACCAGGCCCTGGAACTTCCACCCCGTTCCCCTTTGCCAAAGGGATGGGCAATCCCCCTGTATCCCCCTTTGCCAAAGGGGGAGGGAATCCCCCTCGGTGCCCCTTTTCGAAAGGGGAAGGCAATCCTCCTCTGTCCCCCTTTTCAAAAGGGGGATAAAGGGGGATTGGTTCTTTACATAACTGTGATAATTCATGTTCATTATTATTTATCCGGTCTTTTGTGTGCCCGCCGGGCCGCGTAGCGGCGCCCGGGCTGGATCGAGAGCTTGCCGGGGAGTGACACGCCCCACCCCGGCAAGGCTGAAGCCATGGGCTACGCCGCCCCGCCTACCGCTACCGCCGGGGCACCGGGTCGTAGCCGCCGGGGTTGAAGGGATGGCAACGGAGTAGTCTTCTGACAGTCAGCCAGGCGCCCTTGGCCACGCCAAAGCGCTCAACCGCCTCGCAGGCGAACTCGGAGCAGGTGGGCAGAAAACGGCACGCCGGCGGCGAAATCCTCGACAGGGTACGCTGGTAGACTCTGATTGTAGAGATCGCCAGTCGTTTCATGTCGGCTATTCGCCCACCACCGTGCCGGCGTTTTCGTGCTCCACGATCCGGGCTCTTTCCAGGAGGTGGTGTACCGAAAAGCGTACTTGCTGAAAACCGGCCGTGGCCACCGGGGTGCGCGCGATGAAAACAATATCCCATCCGCCCTTCGTTTTTTCCTGGCGGATGCCCTCTCTGAGGAGGCGCTTCACCCGGTTCCGGGACACGGCGCCACCGATTCGCCGTCCCACCGAAAAACCAAACCGGCTCACCGGCTGCCCGTTGGGCATGGCGCGCATGACCAGCAGGTGATCGAGATAGGAAAGCCCCTTCTTGTATACTTGCTGGAAATCGGCATTTCTGGTCAAGCGCTGCAATTTGCCCATCGCTGCCGGACGCCATCGCCTAGACGACGGTCAGTTTGTATCGCCCCTTCAGCCGCCTTCGCCTCAGAACGAGTCTTCCCGCGTGGGTCGCCATCCTCTTGAGGAAGCCATGCTCGCGTTTCCTGGGTATTCGTTTGGGCTGATAAGTCCTTTTTGGCACCTTCGCTTTGTCCTTTCGTGCGGCCATTATACTTTAGTTTCAATTGCAGTGTCAATCGGGTAGGAGACCAACAGGTCACGTGCAACGTGCCACTACGGTGGACGGCCGCTCACCGAGCGGTCATTCAGGACTGGATTTCCACGTCCTGTCATTTCCGGGGTTCGCCCGCGTCGATTAGAGTTGACAAAGAATCGATATTAGTATAGACTAACTCTTGACAATAGTGTGTGCGTACTACTCCCTTCAGAGACTGGTGAGTCGCGGAAGCGAATTTGTGCGGCACGCGAAGTTACTTTCCAAAAGGAGAATGACGAAATGCCTCAACCAGAGATTGCCCGTGTCAGCTCACCTGTTCGGAGACGGGGCAGCCATTTCATCGGTGTTGTCCTGGCGGCCCTGGTGGCTGGACTGCTCTTTCTGGCGGCCTGTGGCCCCGCCGCGGCGCCGCCTAGCGCAGGGCCGGCGCCCATCGCTGCGCCGGGATCATCCACTGCCGCTATCACCGTCTACTCCGGACGCACCAAGTCACTGGTGGGACCGCTGCTCGACCAGGTAGGAAAAGACACCGGAGTCGAAGTCAGGGTGCGCTATGGAGATACAGCGCAACTGGCCGCGGCCATTCTGGAAGAAGGGTCGCGCACGCCGGCTGACGTCTTTTTTGCCCAGGACGCCGGGGCGCTGGGAGCGCTTTCGAAAGCGGCGATGTTCACCGTGTTGCCCGATTCTGTGTTGAACCGGGTAGACGCCAAGTTCCGCTCTCCCAAAGGGGAGTGGGTGGGGGTTTCCGGCCGGGCCCGGGTGGTGGTCTATAACACCCAATTGCTGAAGGAATCGGACCTGCCCGATTCGATACAGGGATTTACCGACGCCAAATGGAAGGGGCGCATCGGCTGGCCTCCCACCAATGGTTCCTTCCAGGCCTTCGTTACGGCGTTGCGAAAAACCGAAGGGGACCGGGGGGCGCGGGAATGGTTGGAGGGCATCAAGGCCAACAATCCCAGGTCCTACAAAGACAATACCGCCACAGTCCTGGCAGTGGCTGCCGGGGAAGTCCAGGTGGGGTTCGTCAATCATTACTATTTGTTCGGCCAGATAAAACAGAAAGGCGAGTCCTTTCCGGCGCGAAATTACTATCCGAAAAAGGGTGATGTGGGCGCCATGATGAACGTGGCCGGCGCCGGCATCCTGAAGGTCTCACGGAACCCTGACGCCGCCGCCCGTTTTGTGGACTACCTTCTATCCGAGGCCGCTCAGAAGTACTTTGTCAATGAGACCTTTGAGTACCCGATGGCTTCGGGGGTGACCACTTATCCCGGAGTAAAACCCCTCTCAGAAATAGAATTCCCCAACATGGACCTGAGCAATCTCGAAGACCTGGAAGGAACGTTAAAGTTGTTGCGCGACATGGGAGTTCTATAGAGTACAATAGAGAGTAATGTCAGTCTCCGTTTTGGAGGGCCGGGGGGCCCTGGCGCGCGCCGGGGCTCCCCGGCCTCCGGCTTTCCTCTGGATACCGGCCTTAGTTATCGCCGGCGCCATGCTCATGCCGGCCGCCTATCTGGTGGTAAGGACCGTCGGCGCGGGGCCGGAGGCCCTGGACCTTCTGCTTCGGGCGAGGACGGGCATGGTGCTGCTGCGCACGGTCCTGCTGGCTCTCGCCGTAACCGCAGCCACCACGCTTCTGGCGGTACCTCTGGCATGGTTGACCGTGCGGACCGATCTGCCCCTGAAAAGGCTGTGGTCCGTTCTCACCGTGCTGCCGCTGGTAATCCCTTCGTACGTGGGCGGATTTGTCTTGATAGCCGCTTTCGGGCCCAGGGGAATGCTGCAGGGCCTGCTATCCAACTTTCTTGGCGTGGAACGCCTGCCGGAAATATACGGCTTTCCCGGGGCATTGCTGGCCCTCACCCTCTTCACCTACCCGTACATACTGCTCAGTGTGCGAAGTGTGCTCAAGGGGCTGGATTCTTCCCTGGAGGACGCCTCGCGCAGTCTGGGGCACGGATCCCGGGCCACCTTTTACCTTGTGACCCTGCGCCACCTGCAACCGGCCGCCGCAGCCGGGGCCTTGCTGGTGGCCCTGTATACTCTGAGCGACTTCGGGGCGGTATCTTTGCTCCAGTTCGACTCGTTCACCCGTCAGATCTATGTGCAGTATCAGGGTTCCTTCGACCGGACCCTGGCCGCGGTCTTTTCCCTGGTACTGGTGATTCTTACCGTGATGGTGCTCATGGCGGAAGGACGGTTCCGCGGCCAGTATCGGTATTACCGTACGGGCAGCGGGTCTGCCAAACCCCCGGAAGTGGTGCGGCTGGGGCGCTGGAAATGGCCGGCCCTGCTCTTCTGCGGGTCGGTTGTGTTCTTCGCCCTGGCCGTGCCGGTTTCGGTACTGGCATACTGGCTGGGCCAGGGCCTTATAAACTCCACCCCACTCCATTTTGTCTGGGGGGCGGCGGGGCACTCGGCCCTGGCCTCGGCGCTGGCGGCGCTGGTCGCCGTGCCCCTGGCCTTTCCCGTGGCTGTTCTGGCCGTGCGCTACCCCGGGCGGGGGAGTGGCTTGCTGGAACGCCTCAGCTACATGGGATTCGCCCTGCCGGGCATTGTCATCGCCCTCAGCCTTATCTTCTTCGGCATTCGGTTCGCTCCGGCCCTGTACCAGACTCTGGCCATGCTCATATTTGCCTATGTGGTATTGTTTTTGCCGCAGGCCGCCGGCTCGGCCCGTTCCACCCTGCTTCAGGTTAGTCCCAGATTGGAGGAGGCCGGGCGCAGCCTCGGACATTCCTACCCTGCAGTGCTGGCCCGGATCACGCTGCCCCTCATTCGGCGTGGTCTCCTGGGTGGGGCTGCCCTGGTGTTCTTGACGGCAATGAAGGAACTCCCGGCCACCCTGATCCTCAGCCCCATCGGGTTTGACACCCTGGCCACCGAGGTCTGGAACGCCGCCAGCGAAGGTCTCTTCGCCCAGGCCGCCGCGCCGGCGCTGCTGCTCATCGTCGTTTCATCGGCGGCCATTGCCCTTTTGATGTCGCAGGAAAAAATAACCACATGAGCGTCGTGGTGCAACTTAGCGGCGTGTCCAAGTCCTTTGGCGCGATGCCCGTGATCACCGGCCTATCGTTGGAGGTCGGGGAAGGCGAACTCCTGGCCTTGCTGGGACCGAGCGGTTGTGGCAAAACGACCGTCCTGCGGCTTATTGCCGGATTCGAACGACCGGATGAGGGTGAGATAGTCCTTTCCAGCCGGTTGGTGGCTGGCGGCCGGGTGTGGGTTCCCCCTGAGGAAAGGGGCGTGGGCATGGTTTTTCAAGACTATGCCCTGTTTCCCCACCTCACCGTGGCGCAGAACATCGCCTTTGGCCTGCACCGCCTCAGTGCTGACGATAGACAGCGGCGCATTGCCGAGGTCATGGCCCTGGCCGGGCTGGCGGAACTGGGAGACCGTTATCCTTACCAGCTTTCCGGCGGCCAGCAGCAGCGGGTGGCCCTGGCGCGGGCGCTCGCCCCTTCCCCGAGGCTGGTCTTGCTGGACGAGCCCTTCTCCAACCTGGACACTGACCTCCGGGCGCAAATCCGTCCCGAAGTGGAGCGGATTCTCCGGGGGGCCAATACCACGGCCCTCCTGGTCACTCACGACCAGGAGGAAGCCATGGACATGGGGGACCGCATGGGAATTTTGAACAACGGACGCCTGGAGCAACTGGACCGCCCGGAAACGGTGTACCACTGGCCCGCTACTCGATTTGTAGCCGACTTCGTGGGGCAGGCCGACTTCCTCGCCGGGCGGGTGGCAGACAAGACCATCCTCACCGAAATAGGCGCATTCCCGTGCAAACTGGGCCTCGCCGATGGCGCCCGCGTGGAGATGATGTTGCGACCCGACGATGTACAACTATTTCCCGATGAAGCAGGCGGCGCCGAGATAATTGCCCGCCGCTTCCGGGGGCCGCAGAATCTTTACACCATCCGCCTGCCTTCCGGAAAGCATGTCCACAGCAGCCAGCCATCCACAGTTCTTTTTGACCCGGGAATGCGAGTGAACCTGAAGGTGGAGTTGAGCCACGTGGTCGCTTTTCCCATCGTGGACTAGGGCTGCCCCTAGCTGACGCTTTGCCCGGCAAACCATAATGCAGGGGCACACCCACGTGTCTGCCCGCCGGAGGCCGAACCCAGGGGTTCGACCCCACAGTGGTGGGCAAAGCTAGCGCCTCGACCGGACTTCAACCCCGCCCCCGACCGGAGGCCAGCCAAAGTTGGCCTTACTCATAGGAATATCCCAGAATTACCTTGTGCGTCCTTGCAACCCGGAGGCTGAAGACATTGACGCCGGAGGGTAATTAGTGCGTGTCAAATCATTTAACCAGGTAACCCAACCGGGGATTGTTTTGTCATGTAAAATGTAACCGAACGGGGTGTCTGTTTTTTCTGTGGATTGACCTTCTGGGTTGCGGTTTTCTTCTGGTAGGCCTGATAGAGTTGCTCTAACTTGGCATCGATGCTCCT
>JACQUA010000128.1 GCA_016210565.1 Chloroflexota bacterium | reverse complement strand
TTTCTGAGCGGGGGAGGGGCGTTTGGCGGGGGGTGCGGGGGGCCGGGTGGCGAACTGCCGTTCCGCACCCTGGCGGATAGTCAGGCCTGGGCTTTGCAGAAGGACCAGCCGGCCTATTTCGTGGTCACGGAGAAGAACTGGCGGGACTATTACCCTGCCCTGCCTGCCGGCGCCGACCTGACCAATAACGTTTACGTCGTGGCTTTCTGGGGGGCCAGGCCGAATCCCGGCTACCGCATTTCCATGCTGGCGTTGCGCCAACTGGCGGGACTGGTGCAGGTCGCCGTGGATTTCCAGGAACCCGACCCCGGCAGGTTCTATCCCCAGGTGATAGTGTACCCGGTGGCGGTGGCTGAGGTGAGCAAGAAGACGCTTTCCGGGGGGAAAACCATTTTTCAGTTTCTCAACCGGAATGGCAGCGAATTGGGCAGGGTGGAGGTGGAAATGTAGTCCGGAGTCGTGAGTCTGGAGTCTTGAGTCCTGATCTCGTAGCGACACTCCTTGTGGGTGTCGAAGCCTGGTTATCGACCGGGGCAAGCTGGACACAATACGTTTGGGACATGCCTACCTGCTATCGGGGTTTGTTCACATCGCTGGTGGGTTCGCGCAACCGCCCCCTGGGACCACCACCCCATTGCGCTTAACCCACCCTACGGGCTACTAAAGATTCTTCGCCTCGCTTTCCATGACATTGTCACCCTGAGCGAAGTCGAAGGGTCTTTTCTCAAGACTGCACGACGAACGAAAGAACTTGTCCTGAGCAGAGCGAAGGATTCTTCGGCTACGCTCGCTGCGCTCGCTTCGCTCAGAATGACAGGGGAAGATTCTTCGCTTCGCTTTCCATGACATTGTCACCCTGAGCGAGGTCGAAGGGTCTTTTCTCAAGACTGCACGACGAACGAAAGAACTTGTCCTGAGCAGAGCGAAGGGTTCTTCGGCTACGCTCGCTGCGCTCGCTTCGCTCAGAATGACATTCGCAGCGGGAAATACGTACAACTCCTTATGGTGCACCGGCTCGCCATTTGATATATTGTTCTCAGCGATGGCAGCGCATTCCTTTGGGTGCTTCACTTGTGCTATGGTATATTCGTTGTCCGTTCACAAGCCGGTGAGGTCTTTGACGACCTGAGACGGGGTCTTGGTCGGGAGGGGACGCCGGAGCTTGGTATCCCTCGCAGCACGGAGTTGCGAGCGGTCGGACGCGTGGTAAATCCGGGAGGCTGGCGCGGCAGCCCATTGAAGGAGATCTCCTTTGGCGCCGGCCCTCTCAAGGGCAATGTCCTGATTCTCAAAGCGGGGCATCTACGGGCGGGTAGACAGGGAGTTGCCTATCTCGGCGAAAACGGAGCAACGTGGTCTCTCTCGAAACTGGCCGGAGATTCGGAGACGGACCGGGTGGGGAGGACCTTCTTTTCCCCGGAGATTGCCGCCAGAGATGTGGAGCAGGTCGGTGGTGTTCTTTCCGAAACCTCGGACATTGCTGGTTGGACCATCGCCGTGTACCGGCAGGCAGAAATCGGTGAATGGCCGGGGTTCGAGGACGAAGAAGTGAGGACGCCCGCTGAGGCCGACGTCGAGACCACCGTGAGCATCTGGCATGAATTGCTGATGCACGCCCTGCCGGCTAACCTGGGCGGGTCTCATTACCTGCATCAGACCGGGGACGCCAACAGGGTGGTACCGGTCAGGATGGTTGTCCCGGAAGCGAGGGAACAGGCCATCGAGAGGGCAATCAGGCAAAACGCGACCGGGGGCGGCCTTTCACCGCAAAGGACGCAAAGGAGCGCAAAGGGCTGCGGGTTGCTTGCCCGCCCGCCGCAAGTCTGAAGCCATGGGCTACCCCTGGCCTTATTTCAATTTGATACGCTCGAAGTTGCCCAGCCAGGAGTCGCCCAGTATTATCGGCCACTCGCCAAGCCTCTTGCCCACGGCTATGGGCATATTCTCCACCGACACCGGCACCGCATAGTAGTTCTCGTAGATCTTCTTGTGGAACTCCAGGGCTATCGCCAGTCTTTTCCCCTGGTCCAGTTCGGTAGCCGCACTCTTGATCAGCCTGTCCAGCTCAGGATATTCAAACATCTGGTTCAGGCCGGCCCCATCGCTGAGGTAGGCGCTGGCGCCCCCCACGAACTCTTCATCGTAGAAGTTACGATAGGCGGGGTAGGCGAATCCGGCGTTCTTTCGCCCTACCTGTCGCGTCCGGTGGGTTGCCTGGTCCACCGGCAGGCGCTTTACCCTGATCCCTATCTTCTCCCAGTATATGGCCACTGCTTCAGCGACTTCCCTGGTGGCGTGCCCGGTGGAAGGAAACAGGACCATGGTTGTCTCAAAGCCGTTGGGATATCCGGCTTCAGCCAGGAGCCGTTTCGCCTGGTCCGGGTCGTACGGGTAGGGCTTCATGGACGAATCATAGGATGCGTCTTCGTTGGGCGATCCTATCATGCTCCACTGTCCCCCGATGCCATTGAGCACCTTGTCGATAATCTCCTGGCGGTTGACGGCGAGATTGAGCGCCTTGCGCACTTTGAGGGCTTTTTCGGGTTCCTTTGCCAGCACCCAGGGCACGTTGGGGTCAAAGGACTCCCTGGTGGGCAAATACTGGCCGCCCAGGGCCACGCCGATGACTCCAATGTTGCGGATCACCCTTATATCAAGGCCGGCCGCCTTTGCCTCGGGGACGAACGAGAGGGGAATGGCCGTAATGTCCGCTTCGCCGGTGCGCAGCATGGAAATGGCTGTTCCGGGTTCCTTGATGACCTTTACCACCAGGGTCTTGTAGTCCGGGGTTACCCGCCAGTGGTTGGGGACCGCCTCGTACTCGACGGACTGGCCGACTTCATGCTTGACGAACTTGAACGGCCCTGTCCCGATGGGGTGGCGGCCGGCCTCTGCCTCGCCCACCTTCTCCACGTACTTCTTGGAGATTATGGGAAGCATAAGACGGCCCGTTGACGCAATGCTGAGCGCCCAGGCCCAGTCAGGCTTATCGAACTGTATAGCCAGCTTGTGGGTCCCCGTTATTTCGACCTTAACTTTGGCCATATCCTGAAACCCGGGACTGACCGAGCCCTTCCGCCCGCCCAACTCGATGCCGAACTTCACATCCTCAGCCGTGAATTCCCCCCACCCGTCGTGGAACTGTATGCCCTGGCGGAGGCTCACCGACAGCGTCTTTCCGTCATCTGACCATCGAGGGAGCGTTTCCGCCAGCATTGGCACGGGTCGCCTCGTGGCGGGGTCCAGGTCCCACAGGGTCTCATAGACGGGCATCAGCTTGAAGGCCGTCGCGGAATCGTTGTGCGGCAAGAACCCTTCGTTGCCGAGGCTGTCAACCAGCACTACGACTCTTTCGGGCTTGGGCGCAGGCGCGGCCTTTGACAGCGGCTGGGTTGTTGGCCTGGCGGCTGGCGGAGATGTTGGCTTAGCCGCCGGTGGAGTTGTCGGGCTGGCAGCTGCGGGGGACGTTGACTTGGAGACCGGTGGAGACGTCGGCTGCTGCGCCGGCGCAGCCGGCGACTGGGTGACCGCCGGGGCCTGTGTCACCGTGGGAGCCCTCTCGGAGCACGCCCCCAGGAGCGCCGTAAGGACCAGCAACAGAGCGATTGCGCTGTAAAGCCATTTTCGTGTCATTTGTGTCCTCCTTGACCGGGTTTGTTCGCAAAAAGATTTCCCTGTGCCCTCTGTGTTTCTGTGGTGACCACTTGCCTCATTAGCTAGTGCATCTCATGCATCGGCATTGGTCAAGCCCTCATAGGCACGGAGGCCTGTGGTACCGGACTCTCACAGGCGGGACGCCTGTGGCACTGCCGGTCGCCTAGATTGGACAAATGGCCTGGTCCTCGCAGGATACTCTGGAGTACAGGTCTTTTTCCGCCTCCTCCAGCAGGCTGTCCCAACGCCGGGGCAGTCTTATTTCTTCGCTCACCACGCCTGTCTGGTTGCCGGTCTGCATCCAGTAGGCCTGCCCGGACTGCATCCCCCCGGCAATCACCAGCATGAGCCACTCGGGTCTGCCTGCCACCGGGGCCGGCTCGTCTTTGGGGAGACCGGCGATCAGCATCTTGGTGGTCAGGCCAGTCCTCTCTGCCTCAGCCCACGGCAGTTTCGAATTCTCCCAGAGAAAAGCCTTCAGCGCTTCCTTGGAGTACCCTACTTTAGCGAGCTCCGCCGCCCAACTGCGACCTATCAGGACGACCCCCGAGGGCAGATCAGGGGTACGGGGCAGGGTAAAGGCGCACGAATTGGGAGTGCGCATGAACCCGGCCACAGTGGAAAGGTACTCCCGCGCCGCCCCCTTGGCGGTCTTTGAATCCGTGGTGGAGAGCAGAATGTTGGTGGCGCTGGACACCGGGGTAACGGTAAGCACGTTAGCCCCTCGGGGGAAGCCCCGTTCGACACTCAGGGGTTGCCAGCCCGGGGGCAGCCCGTCCTCATCCTCGGCCAGGACGGCATTGATATGCCTCATGGCGCCGAATATGGCCATGGTGCCTGTACCGGGAATGGCCCCGCCCAGGTTCTGCTGGACCAGCCTGAGGGCACGTCCGATAGGCCCGGCGGCGGGATGCTGCGGGTCCGGGCCCATGACGCCATAACCTGAACTGAGGCGGATTTGCGCCGCCGCCGGCCCGTTGACAATCACCGCCGGATAGACGCCGCAGGTGGTTGGATTGATGCGCCAGAGTCCAAATCCCGGGTCGGTTATGGCCTCCACGGCAGCTATGAGCACCGGTAGGTATTCGGGACGCCCGCCGGACATAGCCAGCGCCACGGCGACGCTCTCCACGGTGGCGATTCCGGCCCTGGGGGCCACCGTGCCGAGGACTGTGGAGGGAGCCAGGTCGGTGCCTGTCAGAATCCAGTTCACGCGCTGTTCGGTCGGGGGGACCAGGGGTAGCCCGTCGCCCCACGAGTTCCTCAGGAACAGGAAGTTCATGCTGGTAACGGCTTTGTCATAGTCCCTGCCCGTAACCGTTACCTTTGGTCGCGCAAACGTCCCTGTCTTCCGGGTATCGGGCTGCCACCGCGTCAGGCCGTAGATTATCCGGTCGATGTTCCGGTTGATGGGGCTGAGGTCGCCGCCCTGCACGAACATCTCTGTGGGAAATTCATAGATGCTGGGTCCCTCGGCGGGGAATCCCAGCCCGGCAAAGGCGGTGGCTACGATGCGGGTAAAGCCCTGACGCGTGACCACCATCGTGGGTATCCCCAGCTCCTCGATCCTGGCGGCAGCACGGCCGCACGCTGTGGAGCATCCCCCTCAGCCGGCGTTGCCGACTATCGCGGCCTGCCCCCCCCCCGCCTTCACCAGGTCGCCGATGTCAGGCGCGTCGATATTGACCACTCCGTGAGGGAACTCGGTGTAGGGGATGATCTTCAGGTCATGGAATTGCGCCCGCAGCAGCTCCCGGATAAGCGGGAATGTCCTGTAGTAGTCCCACGAGTCGTTGGAAATCTCGCAGATGGTCTTGCCGTTCAAGTCCGCCAGGCGGGGTGCATGCACCCGGGTTACCTCGACGGCGCCGGTGGGATCGTACACCTCTAAGGTCAGCTTGTTGGGTGATGTTTCGTTCATTACTTGTGTCCCTACGTACCTGGATTCCATGACAGAGGCGAGTTGGAGCCAGAATTACGAAAATGGCTGCGCCATCTGTCATTCTGAGCGAAGCGAGCGCAGCGAACGTAGTCGAAGAATCCTTCGCTGCGCTCAGGACAGGTTCTTTCGGGGTGGGGCGCGAGGTGAAGGACCCTTCGCCTTCCCCTTCGCTTCGCTCAGGGCTCCGGCTCAGGGTGACAGTCCCTCGTCATTCGGATTTCGTCATCCTCATTGTAAACTACCACCTCGTCTCCGTCCACCGTGAGGGTCGTTCCGAGGCCCTGACACCATGATCCCATGTACTGCAGGACCTCCTCGAATTTGGGGTCGTTCCGGGACAGGAATTCAGGCTCCGCGCGCTGATTGCTGCTGCTGGGCAGGAAAGCCAGCTTCCGGATGCCCTTCTGGCTGACGGTGCATTTGACCATCATGGCATATCGCTTGACCTGGGGGTAGGGGTTTCGTTCCCACCCAGATTCGGTCTTCAATTTGTGAAAAGCGTCGGGAATGCTTTCCGCCGTCGATCCTCCGGGTGGGGGTTTCGACCGGGGAGCCCGCTCCTCGGCAAAGCTGCCGAGCGTGTGGAAGATGGCCTTTCCCTTATAGGTCTCGATGCCCCTCATTCTGCGGCCGTGGTGCCCGAGGACGAGGTCAGCCCCGGCGTCGATAACCCTGTGTCCCAGCGGTGACTGGTACGTGGCGAGCACGTCCGGCACGTAGTCCTGCCCCCAGTGAATGGAAACAATGACAGCATCCGCCAGATTGCGCAGCTTGCGAATGTCTTCTTCCATGGCCCGGACATCCTGTTCTGCGGGAACGGTGACTATCTTAGGAGGCGTTCCCGGCTGATATCCCTGGGCCTCGTAGTAGGTGGCCACGCGGATGGGGGCGCAGCCCGGTTTTCCCTCGCGGGCTTCGTACTCGACGGGCAGCACCGAATTGTAGGCCAGGAATCCGACCCTGACTCCCTTTCGTTCCACTATCGCCGGTTTCCTCGCTTCGGTGATGTTTTTTCCGGCGCCGATCACCTGGATGCCGTTTTGCCGGAGGGCGTACATGGAGTCGAGCAAGGCCTCCGGGCCGTAGTCAAAGCAGCGATTGCCGGCGTGGGACGCGACATTGAATCCCGCGAAAGCCAGCGACCTGGCGTTTTCAGGGTCGATCCGCGAGTCCCAGGTGTTATGGTCCCGGTACTGGAGACAGCCCCTGGTCGAACAAATCCGCTCGAAGTGACAGAAGGAGATATCTCCTTCCTTGATCCTTTGATGGACCATGCCGAAGAGGGACTCGACGGGTTCGCCGTATTCCACCCGCCTGGGTGCAACGTTCCCCACGGCGTGAACCAATATTGCATCTTTGGACGTTTGTTCGGTCACGTTAATCCTTTGACCACGGTAGCACGGGCATCTTGCCCGTGACTATCCGCCTGCAAGCCACAAGCGGGACGCCTGTCCTACGGTTATTTGATCCTCATTCCGCCAATCTGCGCACTTCGTAGATCACCCAGTGCTTCGGGTCGGGGCAGGAGACTTCGACCACCTCGCCCTCCGGGGCGTCACCAGGATATCGGTAGACGGCGCCCGGGACGATGAAGGTCCGCATCGCCGGCATGAGGGCGGAAAAAGCCGCCATGCACATGCCCTCCGGGGTTTGCCGCTGAAAGACCCAGGAATCTCCGGGCTTCATCTTCAGGGGGCACTCACCCCTGGTAACTGTTTTCACTGTTATCTTGACCGGAAGTGTCTTGGGTTCCGTCATTGCTGAATCTCCTGAGTGGCGCGATGTTTCAATTGGCCCTGGGAAAATTCCAGCCCTCACAGGCACGGAGGCCTGTGGTACCGGGTTCATTCCCTCAGCCTTTTCACTTCGAAAATCACCATTCGCTTGCAGTCGGGGCAGGTGAATTCCAGCGGATCATAGACGTCCTTTTGAATGTGGAGCCTGGCGCCCATCTGCAAGGTCCGGATGTACGGCAACAAAGCATTGAAGGCGGCGAAACACACGCCCCCGGGGGTGGTTTCACCGATTATCCAGCTTTTTCCCGGGTCCATGGCCTGGGAACACTCGCCCTGGATGATCCTCTTTACGGTGAGCTGGACCTTGCAGAATCCGGGTGTTTCAGCCATGGCTTCAGACTCCTGATCCGAATACCAGGACCAATCCTTCACGCTTGGCCCGCCAAGCAAATGAGGGATGAAATAGCGGCTGTCACAGGCACGGAGGCCTGTGGTACCGGTTGGAACATTTGAACATTGGGATTTTGAATTTGCTCAGAAAATGTCACCCTGAGCGAAGTCGAAGGGTCTTTCAGCTCGCGCCCACCCCGAAAGATTCTTCGACTACGCTCACTACGTTCGCTTCGCTCAGAATGACAGGCGACGGCGCCATTTTCATTGTTCATGGTGCGCCGTAGGCGCATGGGTGATTGTTTAGGATTTCGTGCTTCGGATTTCGGATTTCGCCCCTTGCACCTCCGCATAGGCTTCCCTGGTCCGCCGCCGGAGGTGCAGCAAGAAATTGTAGATGTCTTCCCCCGTCCGGAATCTCGAACGGTCGTAGCGTTCCTGGTGAACTATCTCGGATAGCTTACGCCGGTAGGGAGGGGCCGCTTTGCTGTCCCGGTAACCGATGGGGACCAGAGTGGGGATAGCCAGTTCTTCGGGTACATCCAGGAGGGTCTTCAAGGACCCCTCCCAGCCGCTGCTGACGCTGGACCACTGCGCGCCCAGACCCAGGGCCGCGGCGGCAATGCACATCAACTGGGTGGCATTGGCCATGTTTTTGAAGTAGGCCGCGCCCGGCCCCCCTTCAGCGAAAATGAACCTGGAATAGAGTACGCTGGCCTGCAGGGTCCTCCTGTCGCCCACGACGGCTATGATGACCGGCGCCGTCCGCAGGGGCGGTAGCTCGGTGGCGGGGCGCCGGAACATGGGCTGCCTCAACTCCTCAACCCGCGTCCGTTCCAACTGAAAGGTGCGCCGGTGGTCCTCGAGAAGCAGTTCAGCGATCCTGTCTTTGGTCTTCTGGTCCCTGATCACAATGAACTCCCAGGGTTGGCCGTTGGCCCCGGACATCGCCCAGCGGCCGGCCTCCAGTATCTTCTCCACCCATTCGTCCGGGATGGGGTCCGGTTTGAATTTGCGGCAGCTTCTCCTGGTCCGGGCCAGGGCCAGGAATTCATCGATAGACATCTTTTCGATGGTCAGTTACCCCCTTTCTTGAAATGGATGAAGGGCAGGGACAAAGCCGGAAGCTGGTTTTCCCCGGGAAACAGGAAGCAACACCAACCTACTTTACCAGCGGGGCGAATATCTCGTTGATTATCTTGCCCGTCTCCGGGTCGCTTACGAAGGTTTCCTCGCCGAGGTGGACGTATTTCTTGTTCGGGTCAGGCACAATGTCGGGGTCCAGCCCGTCCGTTGGCACGTCCATTCGAGCGCTGGGCGCCCCGAAAGATCTGGCGTAGGTCGTCTGCCCCTCCTTGCTCAGCAGCCAGTTGATGAAGACCCTCGAAGCGTTGGGATGCGGCGCCCGATTCATCAGCGCCAGGCCTCCAGACCCGGGCGATGTGTCTATGCCTTCGCGAAAATACACTATCGGTCTTATCGGAGCGCCGGCCCTCCGGAACTCCGACACCTGCTCCCTCTGGGGACCTAACGCGATGGAGTACTTGCCCCTGGCGACCCATTCCACCTGGAGGCGCAGGTCTTTGGTGATGGCCGGCTCTTGCTTCACCAGGTCCCGCATGAATTGGATGGCCTTGTCCCGGCCCAACTCATCGGGGAGCATCAGCCGGCTCAGGAACGCCGTGCTGCTGCCGGACCCCAGAGTAGGGTCGAACAGCACCATTTGGCCCTTCCACTTCGGATTCAACAAATCGTAGTAGGACTGGATTTCTTCCATCCTGACGAGATCAGTGTTGATCGCCACGTGTTGCGGAACACCCGCTGAGAAGCCAATGACCGTTTTGTCCCGGTCGATAAAGGGCATGACCCCGCCGAGCCACGATTTGGCGTCCAGTACCTCGGGAAGGATCAAAGCCGGCTCTAACGGATCGAGATACCCGGCCGGCTTCCAGTTGCTCATCGGCGTAGTTACCCCGCCCTGGTAAATGTCCACGGAGTAAAGTCCCGTCCTGCGTTCGCTGGTAAGCCTGGCCGTTAGTTCGGCGCCTCTTCCGGTGACCACCTCGACGTCGATGCCGTATTTCTTGCCCATGTCGTTTATCAGGAGCGCTCTGATTTCAGGGCCGGACGTGGTTAACACAAAGACCTTGCCTTCCTGTTTTGCGCCGGCGGTCACGTCGTTCCACTGTTTCTGCCATGCCGGCCTGTCGGATGCTGTGGCAGCGCCCTCCGGGGCCCTGGTAGCCTTCGCCTCTGGCGGGGGTGTGGCAGATCCCGGTGGTTGACATCCGAAAGCCAGGGCGATCAGAAATATTGCCAGCACAGCCTGCGCCAGCGGGAGACCATTCTTGAACATGTCAAACCTCCTCATATCAAAATTGTGCTGAAAACAGCGCCCTTAGCCATTGTTATTGTCGATGGCGCCAGTTGCCCGTGGGCAAAGTTGCTCTGTATTTCATTAACAACGTCCATGACAATGCTCTGCCCATTGAGTCCGGCCTGCTACGTCGTGCCGATGTGGTCTGCTGTGGAACAGAATGAAGTCCTTTTGACATGGCCATTTTACAACCGCCTGTGGCTGTGGTGCAAACATGCTGTTGCGGACCAGCAGGTGCGGTCTGACGCATGGAAAGGGCGATGCCTTTATCCAGCAGGCGGTACAGGCGCCAACTGCATGGCATGACTGGCGTCGTTGTCCACTGGGGATGGCCTGAACAAGCATCTCGTTAATCGTGGATCAAGTCCAGGGCTCCGACATCTTCCGCAGCACATCCCTTCTGGCCAGCACCCGCGAACATAGCTCCCATCGGTCCTTGGCGGGATCGATGGTTTCCTGGTAGCGCATCTCGAAGACGTCGCGAGCCTGCTGCCGGAGGTGGATGTACTGGTCCGTCGTCTCGGCGAGCTTCTCCACGGTCTCGATCCATTCATCTTCGATGGTGTCCGGCAGTCCGCCAAAGATGTAACGAGCTCGAAGATCGAGCTGCGGAAGTAGCTGGCGATGCGCTTGTAGGACCTGGCGTCCTTCAACTTCACGCTAAGGAAAGCGTGATCGAGACGCTGGCGGCGGGATGAAAAGCGGTTGATAGCGTTCATGCCCGCCTTGTCCTTGTTCTGTCCGATTTCATGTTCCAGTCGTCAGGTTGGACCATCCGTTTTCGAGGCAGATAAACCAGGGATGACTCGTCTGCCTGCGGCGGGCGGCTTCTCTGGCGCATTTGGCGCATTGGTGGCGCATTTCGACGGAGTACTCTCGTAGCCCCTTTCATCAGTCGACATACCCAGTTTTACTCGACGTCCCTGGCTTGTTTGGCGGGCTTGTAGCTCGTTTTCGGAGGAATCGATAGACTACGCCCCGCCCCTTGCCACGGGGTTCGACAACACTTTTCTCCACGAGAATATTCAAATCGCGCTCCACCTGGTCGCTGAGTTTGATGGACAGCGCATTCGGCTGAAGCTGGCAGGCGTCGCGGACAGTCTTCATGTTGGCACACCCCTCCTTAGTTGATTGTCGCCGCTCTGGAGAACTTGCTTCCCAGTGTTGGCCCCGACCCAGGCATTGACCCCGCGCCAGCTATTTGCTTGTGCCGGCGCTCGCCTGGACGGCTCGGGGTTTCTGTAGCATTTCTGGAATCCTGGCACGTTCCTGCTCCACAAAGGAGTCCTTTTGACACGGCCATTTTACAACCGCCTGTGGCTACGGCGCAAGACCTATCTTTCTGTCCCGAAGGGTGTGGTCTCACGCATGGACACAGATCGGCTGTAATTCACGCAAGCCCATCAGAATAGAGTCTGGCGCTGGCGGTGAAATGCTTGATTGATAGTACCTTATATGACTATGCGAAGCGCACAACTGAAACATGAGTAAAAAAGAGAAACTCGATGGCGAATAGAGACCTGGAATATTATCTGAGGCTTCCCTACACCATTACGCTCAAGCGTGGTACTGGCGACGGTGAGGAATACCGGATAGCCAGAGTGCTGGAGTTGCCTCACTGCATGACACATGGGGCCACTCCTGAGGAAGCCCTTAGAGCCATCGAAGATGCCAAAGGCGAATGGTTAAAGTCTAATCTTGAGGCTGGCTTGCCAATCCCTGAACCGACCAAGTTCACCGGGCAGTACCATCTCCGGATGCCTCCATCACTTCATGAAGCACTGGCGCGAAAATCTGAAAGTGAGGATGTCAGCCTCAACCAGTTCATGATCGTTGCCCTGGCGCGGGCTGTCGGCTATGCAGAGCAGCCAGCACGCAAACGTAAGGCCGTCTCTAAATAACCGGGTGCAGGTCCCTGTGGAGACCGGCCGGGTTTCGGATAAGATTGGGGGAGGATGCTGGCAACTTACTCTCCTGCGGCGTTGGCGCCGGCGATCTTGCCGAACACGGTACCCCCCGCTATGCCGCTGGCGCCGATATATGCCTTGTACCAGATGCCGCCCACCAGTTCCCCGGCGGCGTACAGTCCGCGGATGGGCTCGCCGGACGTGTCCATGACCTGGGCGCGGGTATTGATCTTTAACCCGCCGAAGGTGAAAGTGACGCCGCAGCCCACGGGATAGGCTACAAATGGCGGCCGGTCTATCTTCCGCGCCCAGTTGGACTTGCGCGGCGTGATCCCGGCGGTGCTCCGTCCGTCCAGGATGTCATAGTTCAGGGGTACGTCCTCGCGCACGGCCTGGTTGAACTCGGTGATGGTCCTGGTCAGCGCCGGCAGCCCCAGTTTCTCTGCCAGCTCTTCGATGGTGTTCGCGGTGATCCAGGAGCCGCTGGAATAATCGGGATCGAGACGCCCGGTGACCTTGCTGTCGAATATCTGCCAGGCGGCCGTTTGAGGTTGCTGAAGGATCTGCCGCCCGACCCTGGCGTACAGGTAAGCCTTGAAGTCCTCGCCCTCGTCGAAGAATCTCAAGCCATCCGCGTTTACCAGGATGCCCACGGTGCATTCGTTCCGGGGAAGGTCGTGGGGAAGGTCCTCGCCTTCGGGTACCCTCGATAGGCTGTAGTCGATGCTGGCGGCGTGGCATCCCGACCAGTGGCCGGCGGGACGGGCGCCGACATCGAGGGCCATCTTGATGCCATCACCGGTGTTGTATTTGGTGCCCCTGGGCCTGGCGAGGTCCCAGCCCACTCCCAGATACCTGGCGCGCCATTCCGGACTGGACTCGAAGCCGCCGCAGGCCAACACGACGGCCTTGCTCGTGACGTCCCGGAACCCTTCGGGGCCCAGCACGGTGACGCCGCAGACATTACCCCTGGGGCCGGACAGCAACTTCACCGCCCGGGTCTGGTACTGGGCTTCGATGCCTTTCCTCTCGACGATTTCGAAAAGGACGGTGCGGAACCCTTCTCCGCCCCCCTTAACCCGTATCGCGGTAGACGCGGCTTTCCACTTCAGCCGGTCGCCGTCCCGGATGGCGTGGCGGGTGGCCAGCTCGAAGCTGAGTCCCTGGGCTTTGAGCCATTTCACGGTAGGAGTCGATTCCGTGACCAGCACCTCGGCCAGCTTCGGGTCCGCCCGTTGTTCTGTGATCTGGAGCACCTTGTTGTAAAAGACGTCCGCGGAGTAGGCGGGAATGCTGATGCACCTGGCCTCTTCTTCCGAGAGGTCGGTCACGATCTCCAGAACGTCCTTGAGGCCGCCATGCCAGAAGCGGTAGCCCCCGCCGGCGAATGGGCAGTTGCCGCCCCTTGACTCCCGGGGGCTCTTTTCCAGGACCACCACGCTGGCCCCTTCATTGCGGGCGGCAATAGCGGCGGTGAGCGCGGCCGAGCCGGCGCCTATCACAATGACGTCATAGTCCACAGATGTTCCCGTTTCTAGACCCTGTACCCGGGTCAGTCCTTCTGAAATCCGTGACTCACCATAGCATAATCGCGCCAAAGGCGTCAAGCTGGTCTGGAGGTTACCTGCTGCTCAGACACTGGGAACGTCGTAGCGACAGGGCTTACCCCTGTCGTGCCCGGTTGGCTGCCACGGTCCGACACCCGCGAAGGGTGTCGCTACGGGGCTTCCCAGTGTCTGAGTTGCAGTCGCAGTGACAGGACGTTGACGCCCTGAAAGGAGTATGGTATGTTGAGCGGGTAATGCTCGAAGACCCAGACTCTTGCCGAATACGAAGGAGGAAGAGTGACCCTCGACAAAGGCTCAAAGGACGCAATCGTAATCCATGCCGTGGGCAATGTCGGCCCGAGGCGGGTGGAGTACGGAGAACCGGTCGAATCCCTTTTCCGCATGGCCCATGAAAAGATCAAGGAGTCGGACATATCTTTCTGCCACCTGGAGTGGGTTTTCTCGTCCAGGGGCTGCATGCAGTACCGGGACCACAATACCTGGCGGTCGAGGGCAGAGCCGGGAAACGTGAAGGCCCTGGCTTTCGCGGGCTTCAATGTCGTCTCTCACGCTGGTAACCGCTGCTTCGACTTCGGTCCCGACGCTCTGGTGGATTCCGTGGAGATCATCCGCAGTAATGGCATGCAGGCGGTTGGCGCGGGAAGAGACATTGCGGAGGCCAGGGCGCCGGTGATAGTGGAACGGAAGGGGATCAAGGTTGGGTTTCTGGCTTATAACTCGGTATTGCCAGTCGAGTACGAGGCGCGGGAAGGAAAACCGGGCTGCGCCCCTCTTCGCGTGGCCACCTATTTCGAGGCCCAGGGATATCAGCCGGGGACCCCGCCAAAGGTGATAACCGTTCCCAGGGAAGACGATATGCGGGCCATGGAAGAAGACATACAGAAGCTGCGAAAGCGGGTAGATGTGGTGGCGGTCTCCATTCACTGGGGACAAAGCTCCATGCCGGGAGTACTCGCCGCGTATCAGCCCATCGTGGGACGCAGGGCTATTGATGTTGGGGCAGACCTCATTCTCGGGCACCATGCCGGCGTCATCAAGGGGGTGGAAATATACAGAGGGAAGGCCATTTTCTACTGTCTGGGAAACTTCGGCCTGGAGGCGCCTCATCATTTGAAACCGCCGCCTGGGGTCTATGCCAAGACCACCGCGCCCACCTACGGCAAACTGAAGGCCGGGCCGCAAACGGGCTGGGAACGGAATCCCGGACCTATAGATAGACGGTACGCGATGATGGTGAAATGCATTGCCGGGAAGACCGGTATCTTGAAGACGGCGTTCCGGCCCTGCTATACCAACCAGCGGGTGGAGCCTGAAGTGCTGTCGCGGAACGATCCCAGGTTCGAGGAAATCCTGAAATACATCGAGCCTTGGTGCCGGGAACTGGGTACCGGCCTGAGCGTGGAGGGGGACGAGGTGGTGGTTTATTGACGTGGCCCGCCAACCGGTACCACCCCGACGCATCGGGGTGAGATGCGGACTTCGATACGGTGACCTATTGTGGAAATGGCCATTATTGACTACGAACCGGAGGCGTGACATCCGTGTTCAACCGTCGTAGGGTGGGTTAAGCGCAATGGGGTGGAGTTGACTGGAGTGGTTGCGCGAACCCACCAACGATCTGAACAAATTCCAATAGCCAAATTCCAGATTCCAAACAATCGGCCATCCCGACGAGTCGGGACAATGAACGATGAAAATGTCATTCTGAGCGAAGCGAGCGCAGCGAGCGTAGTCGAAGAATCTTTCGAGGTGGGGCGCCGGACGAAAGACCCTTCGACTGCGCTCAGGGTGACATTTTCAGAGCAAATTCCAATGACGAAACTCCAAATGAAAAAAAAGGACGTAGCCCGTTTTGGCATTTGACCATTGGGGTTTTGGTATTATTTGGAATTTGGAATTTCGTCCACTCGGTGGGTTCGCGCAGCCTCCCAACACCACACAGCCCCTTCTGCGCTTAACCCACCCTACGGCGCTTGAATCCCCCTTAATTCCCCTTTTCAAAAGGGGGAGAAGGTTTGATCTTCCAGACCGAGAGGGCCGTCTTTCCGAAGATCCACTCTTTGTCTTCGTCGCTGAAGAATGGCGTCGCCATCGGAATCCGCAGGGCGTTGGCGTAGCCCTCCCGGCCCATGCAGCGCGGGAAATCGCTGCCCCACATCATGCGGCGGCTGCCGAAGGCTTCGTAGGCCAGGCGCACCGCCCGCGGCGGCTCGGGGAACGGCGGGGCATGGACGAGGCCTGGCCTCGGCAGGAGCTCGCCGAAACCGGGGAGTTTGATGTAGACATTGGGGTAATTGGCCAGCGCCAGCACTTTTTCGAAGAGAGCAAAGTCTGTCTGCGGCTCCGGGCCTGGTTCGCCCAGGTGTTCCACGACTATCTTCAGGTTTGGAAACTCCCGCACGAGGCGGTGAAACTCTTCTGCGCCAAACATCTCCAGCCTGCCGGATGCGCTGACCACGAGACCCAGTTCGGAGGCCTTGCGCCATATCGCCAGGGGATCGGGACCGGGGGAACGCCAGGTCGGCCTGAGCCGCACTCCGGCGGCGCCCTCCTCCGCCCATTTCCCCAGGGCATGCACGGCGTCTTCCCTTTGAGTATCCACCAGAACCACGGCGGCGAAACGGCCGGGATAGCGGTGAACGCAGTCCAGTCCGTACCGGTTGTCGTAGCTGTTGATCATCTGGACCAGCAGCGCCCTGTCCACGCCGTTCCGGTCCATCTGGAAAAGGAGGGTCTCCGCCGGCTCGTACCAGTAGGGGCTGACGTGGGCGTGGGTGTCGATCAGCATAGGCTAACGCATGACGAAGTCCGAATGACGAATGACCAATGACGGATAGGAATTCAGAAGTCAGAATCCAGAATTCAGAATGGGTGTGCCGCAGGGCGTAGGGTGGGTTAAGCGCAACGGGGCGGAGCTGATTGGGGTGGTTGCGCGAACCCACCATGAAAACGAAGTTCCAAATTCCAAGCATCAAGTGCCAAACGTCTGTGGGTTTCGTCTGGAATCTGGAATTTGGCCATTGGAATCTGTTCCGCGAGATGGTGGGTTCGCGCAGCCTCCCCTTATCCCCCAACCCTCTGCGCTTAATCCACCCTACGTTATCTGCCAGGTGCCATCACGGCTGAAAACAACGGCTCACAGGCACGGAGGCCTGTGGTACCGGTTAAGGCGCGGACAGGTCCAGCTCGGCCAGCTTTTCTTTGGTGGGAACGCCCTCCTCGGCCCATTTACGGTAGGAGTAATACTCGTTCAGCATCTCCCCAATGGGCGGCAGGTTGTTCGCGGCCTCGCTCTTGCCGTGCCCCCCGCCTCGCTTGTGCGTCATGACCCTGGGCGGCAGCATGTCGTCCTTCCGGCTGATCCCGCGCCGGACATTGACCATGCGCTGGATGTGGAAGATGCGCTCGCCTGTTTTCAGGAACTCGCCGAGGCTGACATCCCAGCCCGTGGCAAGATTCAACCACTCGAGAAACTTCGTGG
The DNA here is from genome assembly GCA_016210565.1 of Chloroflexota bacterium. Taxonomy (GTDB): domain Bacteria; phylum Chloroflexota; class Dehalococcoidia; order JACQUA01; family JACQUA01; genus JACQUA01. The sequence goes on along the minus strand of JACQUA010000128.1, from coordinate 20,750 downwards.
GCGCGAGCTCCTGCCGCGAGCGGCCCATGCCCCGCGTCACCGGCTTGCACATTATCAGGGAGTCCAGCAGGCAATAATAGTCCTGCATCTTGGCCACCAGCTCGCCGCGTCCCTTAACGCGGAAGCGGTTCTCCAGAGTGTCCGGATTATAGGCGCTTTCGGGAAAGCCGAGATCGCGCAGGACGAAGTTCTTGGGCAATACGGCGCTGGCCGACTGATGGCAGGCGCCCCGGTTGGCGGTGGCGTATTCCAGGGCCAGGGCGTTGCTCGACCTGGGGTCATGCGCCGGCAGTTCCAGTCCCTTCACGTGGATGGCATACTCCGGGGCGACTCCACCCATGGTCTGCGCCGCTTTGCGCGCCCCCTGTCCGAGCAGCCGGGCGAACTTCTGATCGCTCTCTCCTATTTGTCGCACCATCTCCACCATGGCCGCGGCGTTTCCCCATTTCAACTGGATTCCGCCGGTATCCGCCGCAGTGACGAGGCCCTTTTCAAAAGACTCTATGGCGAAGGAGATAACCCCGCCGGTGGATATGGAGTCCATGCCGTACCGGTTGCAGAGGTCATAGGCTTCCTGCAAGGCTTCAAAGTCGTCTATCATACACTGCGAGCCCAGGGGGACCATGGACTCGAAGACCTGGCGGCGGCGGCCGCCAATCATGTGGGACTCGGCGCAGCCATAGGGGCAGCCGTGGCAATAATAGTCGTCGCCGCTGAGCATGGTCTCGGTCAGTTTCGGCAGGAAGCCGGGGAAGTCATCGTCCAACCAGTTCTTGATGACCACCCGGCCCTTGTTCCAGTGGGTCCGGCGGTGTTCGCGCCAGTGGACCGCCCACTCGTCGGGCGGCACCACGGACGCGGTCCGGACCTCTGCGACGCTCTTCTTCAGGCCCTCTTCGTCGGCGGCCCTGGGGCGCCGGCTGCCCTGCACCACCACGGCCTTGAGGTTTTTCGAACCCATGACGGCGCCCAGTCCGCATCTGCCGGCCGTTCTGGCGTCCTTGCCGTCATTGATGATGCAGGCAATCCTCACCAGCCTCTCCCCGGCCTGGCCGATGCAGGCCACGCTGGCCCGCCGGTCGGTCTCCTTCTTCAGGATTTCATCTGTTTCCCAGGTGTCCTTGCCCCAGACGTGGCCGGCGTCCACGATACTCACCTTTCCGTCATGCACCCGGAGATAGACGGGAGTCTGGGACTTTCCCGTAAAGACGATGCCATCGAAACCGGCGGACTTCAGCTCCGCTCCCCAGTTGCCACCGGCCCGCGCCGTACCCCAGATGTTGGTCAGCGGGGATATTGCGGCAACGATGTTCCGGCTGCTGGAGGGCACCGCCCCGGTAATCGGACCGGTCATGAAGATCAAAGGGTTCTGGGGCGAAAGGGGGTCCGTGGCGGCGGTGGTGCTATCCCAGAGGATCTTGGCCGCCAATCCCTCGCCGCCGATGTATTTTCTCGCCGTCTGCTCATCGAGATTTTCCACCTGAAAGCTGCGGCTGGTCAAATCTACCTTCAGAATCTTGCCGGTGTAGCCACCTAACATGGGTCTTTGGGTCCTTTCATTTCGATTGAGAGTTGGATGGTTTGCGTTCCGTGTTTGCGCTTTCGTTATTAACAGATATCCTTCATGCGCCGATGGAGCGCCGTCAAGGATCAAAAAAAGGGTTGTGGCCGAATACGTAGCGGCACGCGGCCGCGTGCCCCACGGTTAACCAACCGAGTCGCGGTTGTTCGGGCTTGCCACGATTCCTGCTTTCACAGGCACGGTGGCCTGTGGTACCGGTGGGTAAGCCCAACGCTCACAGGCGGGACGCCTGTGGCACAGAACACTCCATGTTTTCGCCGCAGGATACTTTTGAGTACAGGTCGTTTTCGGCCTCCTGCAACAGGCTGTCCCATTCCGCTTTTTCAGGCAGCCGGATTTCCTGGCTCACCAGGCGGCGGTTGCTGTGACCCACCGGCATCCAGTAGCAATGTCCGGAGTGCTTGCCTCCGGCCACCACGATGGTGATCTGTTCGGGTTTGCAGGCGAGCGGGAGGTCCCCTCCTTCGGAAACTCCCAGCCTGGTAGCCCGCAGGATGAAACTCTGGGCCAGGTCCATGGCCTGCAAGTCAGACCACGGGATTTTCGCTTTCTTCCACAGAAATGTCTTGACATCCAGTTTGGAATAGCCGGAATCCTGGGCCAGGGAAGCCGCAATGCCCCGCGGGATCAGGACCACGCCTCTGGCCAGGTCGGGGCTGTTCCAGTCGTCCAGGGTCATGACGGGGCTCCAGGTGTTCCCGTTGGGGATGGACATGAACTTCGCAATCATGGTGAGCGTGCCGTCATTGACCGGCTTCGTGCCGAAGTGCTCCGCCATGTTCATCCCGCCGTTGACCGGGGTAGCGGTGACGACGTTGGCGCCTCCGGGGAAGCCGCGGTCCCCGCTCAGCGACTTCCAGCCGGGGGGAATCCCCTCTTCATCCTCGGCGAAGACGGCGTTGGTGGTCCTCATCCCTCCGAACAGCGACATGGTGCCTACCCCGGGGATGGCGCCGCCGAGGTTCTGCTGGACCAGCCTGAGGGCGCGACCGATGGCCTGGCCGGCCGGATGCTGCGGGTCGGGCCCCAGGAGGCCGTAGCCTGAGTTGAGATGAATCTGGGCGGCTACCGGTCCATTCACGATTATCGCCGGGATGACGGAATCGGTGGTGGGATTGGCGGCTGAAAGCCCCCATTCAGGCCGGGTGATGGCCTGCACCGCGGCGATCAGCACCGGCAGGTACTCCGGTCGCCCGCCGGCCATGACCAGGCTGACGGCGAGGTCTTCCACCGTGGCTATGGCGCCCCGGGGCAGGATCTTGGCGACTACGGTGGTGGGAGCCAGGTCGGTCCCTCTGAGCATCCACCTGACCTGATCTTCGGTCGGGGGCAGCAGCGGCAGGGCATCGCTCCAGAGATTTCTCAGGAACAGGTGGTTCATGCCGGCGACGGCCCCGGCATAATCTTTGCCGGTAACCATTACCTTCGGCGGCGCGAAGGTCCCTTTGGTTCTGGTCTTTGGCGCCCATTTCGTCAGACCGTAGACGACCTTGTCCAGGTTCTGCCTGATGGCGGAGAGGTCGTCGCCCTTGGCGAACATCTTCATGGGGAACTCGAAAACGCTGGGTCCCTCGGCGGGAAAGCCCAGGCCGGCGAAGGCGTTGCCTACCACCCGCGTAAAGCCTTCCCGGGTGACCACCATGGTGGGTATGCCCAGTTTCTCGATCCTGGCGGCGCCACGGCCGCTCGCTGTTGAGCACGAGCCTCAGGCGGCGTTGCCGACGATGGCGGCCTGGACCCCCTTTGCTTTGACCGCGGCTTCGAGGCCGGGAATGTCAACGGTGTGGCTGAGCGTGGGGAACTCGGTGTAGGGGATGATCTTCAACGTGGGGAACTGCTTTTGCAGCAGCTCCCGGATCAAGGGGAAGGTCCGGTCGGCCTCCCACCAGCCGTTGGAGATTTCGCCGACGGTCTTGCCGTTCAGGTCGGGCAGGCGGGGCGCATGGGCCTGGGTCACCTCGATGGCGCCGGTGGGATCGTATAGTTCTAAGGTTACCTCTTCGGGCGGCTGTTTCATGACTCCCCTTATGGCCTTTCGTTTTGATACGGCTCCAGAAGAACCAAAACTCAAAACTCAAAAATCAAAAAGACAAATCAAAATGCAAAAACGGCTGCACTGAGGCCCACGGCCGATAACAAAGCACCCATCGCCGTGCGCACCGCGCAAGGACCATCCCCAGTTTCAGCACACGGATGGCGCGCATCATTTTGTATTTTGATATTTGAATCTGCCCCGAGAATGTCACCCTGAGCCGAAGCCCCGAGCGAAGCGAAGGGGCAGGCGAAGGGTCTTTCGTCTCGCACCCCACCCCAAAGGGTTCTTCGACTATCCCGATTCTATCGGGACTGCGCTCGCTTTGCTCAGAATGACAGCGCATTCTCATCCTTGATGGCGCGCATCATTTTGATTTTTGATATTTGGGTTTGGTCCGTCATTCCCCGACGACTACCTCGTCCCCGTCCACTCGCCCCTGGGGGTATGGCCGTGATGCCCGATGATGAGGTCCGCCCCGGCCTCGATAGCCCTGTGTCCGATGGTTGTCTGGTACGTAGCCTGCGCTTCCCGCTTGCCCAATCCCCAGTGCCCCCAGTGAACGGAAACAGCAACGGCGTTCACGTGGTCCCGCAGGCGGCGGATATCTTCTTCCATCGCCAGGACATCGTCTTCCCTGGCTATGGTTATTACCTTTGGCGGCGTTCCCGGCTGGTATCCCTGGGGCTCGTAATAGGTGGATACGCGGAGAGGCGCGCAACCGGGCTTTCCCTCCCGCGCCTCGTACTCGACCGGCAACACCGAGTTGTAGGCCGGGAAGCCGACCCTGACACCCTTTCGCTCCACTATCGCCGGCTGCCTCGCTTCGGCGATGTCCTTGCCGGCGCCCACCACCTGCATGCCGTGGCTGCGGATAACATCGATGGACTCGAGAAGGGCCTCGGGTCCCCAGTCGAAGCAGCGGTTGCCGGCGTGCGACACCACGTTGAATCCCCCAAACACCAGCGACTTGACATTTCCCGGGTCGATCCTTGACGACCAGGTATTGAAGTCCCGGTACTGGAGGCAACCCGTGGTGGAAAAGATCCTCTCCAACTGGCAAAAGGGAATATCGGCTTCCTTGATTTTTTGGTGAGCCATGGTGAAGAGGGATTCGACGGGTTCCCTGTACTCGACGCGCCGCGGCGAAACATTGCCCACCGCGTGAATTACGATGGCGTCTGTTGACGCGGTCTGATCAGTCATAACCTGCTCCCGGCTGTCCGCAGTCAGCTATCAGCCGGCATCTAGGGTGGGTTAAGCGCAAATGGGGTGGTGCTGACCCGGGAGGTTGCGCGAACCCACCATTCCGCCTGGTTGGCTATCATCGCTTTGTTCTTCTTCTCGCTCCGGTGGGTTCGCACAGTCACCCAGCTACACCACTGCCCCGCTGTGCTTAACCCACCCTACGGTTTCACTTTACCAGGGGAGCGAATATCTGGAGCGCGAGCGTATTATCGTTAGCCGCCTTCATGTAGAACTCCTCGGTTTCCACCGACACGTACGTCGCCGAGGGATCGCGCATGGAGTCAGGAGTCAAATGATCGGTGGGTACATCCAACCTGGCGGACTGCGCCACGGCAACCCGGCTCTGGAGGGCGGCTCCCTCTTTGCTCAGATACCAGTTGACGAATACCTTCGCGGCATTGGGCCGGGGGGCGCGGTTCATGAGGGAGGTGGCGTTGGCCACCCCGCCGAGGAAGCTTCCTTCTTTGGGGATCACCTTGGCCATCGGCGCCCCTGCGGTGATGAATTCCTGCCGGACGGAGGCGCTGCCAAGGATACCGATAGGGTATTTGCCGCGGGCGACCCACTCGTAGGCCACCCTCTGGTTATCGGTCAGGGCAGGCTCCTGCTGCACCAGCTTGCGCCACCAGTCCGGACCCATGACGAGAAGTATCTCGCTGAATGGCTTCAGACTGCCGCCGGGGTTCAACATGGTAATCTGCCCTTTCCAGCGGGGGGCAAGCAGGTCATTGTAGGACTTGATATCGTCGGGTTTTACGATGCTGGTATTTATCGTTAGCAGGTAGTCGGGGGCCAGAGTGGCGTTAATGGTGTACATTTTCTCGTTGTCCACCCAGGCTATGTCGCCTCCGAACCAGACCTTCTTGTCCAGTACCTCCGGCAGGACCAGCAGGGGCTTTATGGGGTCCAGCACTCCCTCGGGCTTGAGTATGGTCTGCTGCCTGGTGGTTGAACCCATGATAAGATCGGGAATGAATAGCCCCGCCCGCCGCTCCTGGAGGATCTTCGCGATGAGTTCCGCGCTTTTCCCTTCCAGCCACTCCACATCCAGCCCGAACTTGTTCTTGAAGCCCTTGGTCATTTCCTGGCGGAGCTCGGCGCTGGCGCCTGAAACGTAGATGACGAGCGGCCCCTCTTGCCTGGCGGCCGCAATGGCTTTCTGCCAGTCCTGTTCCCATCCCTGCTGCTGGATCGCCACGGCGGCCCCGGGAGCTTTATCCGGGGGAACGGGCGCCTGCGGGGGAGCGCAGGATAGGAGAATCAGGATAGAGCAGACGATCCCTACAAAAGTCGCTTTGCCAATCGTTTTTCCGTTCATTTGTGTCCTCCTGTTCGGTCTTTCGCTCCGGCGGGACCGTCAACACAGCGAGCCATGGCTTATCGGGGAGCACGCCGGCTTAGACGGCCAAATGGCTGCGTCTATCGGATTATAACATTTCTAAGCGTGGGATGGCCATTCAATCACCCATGCGCCCAGGGGCTGGCCATGAACGATGAAAATGGTGCGCCGTCTGTCATTCTTGAGCGAAGCGAGCGCAGTCCCGATAGAATCGGGATAGTCGAAGAATCCTTCGCTGTGCTCAGGACAAGTTCTTTTGGGGTGTGGAGCGGGACGAAAGACCCTTCGCCTGCCCCTTCGCTTCGCTCAGGGCTTCGGCTCAGGGTGACATTTTCGTAGCGAGGGTTGTTGCCTTGAACGGGACAATACCTGCCGCCCGCTTTTGTGCGCCTCTTTGCCAGGGCGTGCATAGATGCCGGGCGCATATTTGTTCGGTGACGGGCATGAGCCGCTCTAAGGCATCGAAATGCACAAGGGCAGGCCGGTATTTTACGGGCGCGGGGGGGGGTGGGGATGAGCAAAACGGCAACCGGGTTTCCGTCTGACTTTCCATCTGGCGCGAAGATCGGGTATGGGGACGCGGTGTCACCCGTCGACCCACAGGCCGCTGCAACTTTTGCAGGGTGGGTTCTGTGAACAGGCCGGAACGGAATGGGGAACAGGCTGGAAAGCCTGTTCTACCGGTTCGTACAAGCGGCCGGCAGTCGAGCAGTGTATACTGCTCGACTGCCGGCTCAGACTCTGGACTCTGGACTCTAGACTCTAGACTCTACACTCTAGACTCTAGACTCTACACTCTAGACTCTACTGCACGGCCCTATAGGCGTTGATACGGCCCAGGGGGGTGGAGAAGCCATTAGTCGGATCGGTAGTCCCCTGTATTTTAGCCCTGATGTCGGCATTGGTCATGCCGGGGAATGCGGCGGCCACCAGGGCCGCGACTCCGGCCACGTGGGGGGTCGCCATGGAAGTGCCGCTGAGGTAGCCGTAGTTCTTGATGCCGATCATGTTGTTGTGGTTGGGCATGGTGGAGTATATGCTCAGCCCGGGCGCCGCAACGTCAACCCAGGTACCATAACTGGAGAAATACGCCTTGGTGTCATTGCTGTCGGTGGCGGCCACGGCGATGACGTTGCTGTAGTAGGCCGGATAGAGGGGGGCGCTGGTGTTACTATTGCCTGCGGCGGCAACGATAACCACGCCTTTACCCCAGGCGTAGTTGACGGCATTCTCGAGGGTGCTGGAACCGGAAGAGGCACCCAGGCTCAGGTTGATGACTTTCGCCCCGTTATCGGCGGCCCAGGTTATGCCGCTGGCCACCCAGCTAGTAGTGCCGCTGCCGTTGTCACCCAGCACCTTCACGTTCATAAGCACAGAGTTGTAGCCCACCCCCGCCACGCCTTTGGCGTTGTTCGTCGCCGCGGCGGCTATCCCGGCCACATGGGTCCCATGTCCGTACTTATCATCGACTGTCCGGCTGCGCGTGAAATTCTTGTTGGCGACGATTTTGGTCTTGAGGTCTTCGTGGTCCTGGTCGATACCGGTGTCGGCAATGGCGATCTTGATGGCCGAAGACCCGGTGGTCAGGTCCCAGGCCTCGGGTGCCTGGATTTTGGTCATCCCCCACTGGTTTCCAAAATACGTGTCGTCAGGGGTACCGACAGCATAGACTTCATAGTTCAGTTCGGCAAACTCGACGGTCCTCTCTGCTTTGTAGGACTGCTTCTTCTCTTCTTCCTTGTCCCGGTCCACCCTGATCACCTGGATGCCCAACTGGGGAATCACTTCGATGACCTGGCCGCCATGTTTTCGGTGTGTTTCGTTCTTCTCCTGGTCGGAAGTCCCCGTTTTGAACTTCACCAGGATCTCTTCCGCGGCATGGCCCCCTTTGCTCTGGGCCGGCTGCGGGCCGGTAAATGCCTGGGACGGACCCAGGAACAAAACGGCCAGGACCGCCAGAACTATCGATATTATGTGGAACATGGGCTTCTTGAGCACTGTTCGCATTCCTCCTGTAAACGTTAAGATATTACCATTATGAGGACGTTCCTTGCTGGTGTCAAGCGTGGAAGTAACTAATTGAATACCTATTTTTTGGGGCGCTCCCGTAGCGACACCCCTTGTGGGTGTCGAAAGCTTGATTGGAAGCAGGCAGGGGTACGACCCCGATCCATCGCGGGCCGCTACGGGCGGTGTTACAATATGCAGGCAAGTGCGAAAGCTGCTTAAGGAGTCAAACGATGGCCGATATTATTGCCAGGGTGGTTTCTCAGAAAGGGACGTGCGCCGCGGGGCACAAGGCGGGCGACGAGTTCGTGATCGGTCAGGTCACGCCGCACGGACTCTGCGCCTGGGCGCACTACACGTTGTTTCCCTTTGCCCAGGTGCTCCAGTTCGGCGGCGTGTTTCCGTGGGAGGCAGACCCGGACCGGGCTATGGTGGCCTGTCCCGATCCCGGGAACCCGGTAGTATTCGAGTTGCGGCGGGGCTATCGAGTAGTGAGTAGCGAGTAGTCCGGTAGGGTGGGTTAAGCGCAGATTGGAGGAGGGATGCAGGGTGGCTGTGCGAACCCACCACAATGACAAGAGAAGAACAAAGCTGTGAAGGCCAACCAGGCAGCGCGGTGGGTTAAGCGTCCCGATAGCATCGGGACGCTTAACCCGCCTTACGTCTTCAGTGGGTACGCACCCGTAAAGGGTGCGGCTGGGGCAACCCGGCTACGTGCGCACCCGTAAAGGGTGCGGCTACGGAAACCTGCCTATTCCACCGGCTTGAAGCTTGCCCGTGTCGCCCCGCAGACGGGACATTTCGCCGGGGGTTCGCCTTCAACGGTGTTGCCGCACCGCTGGCAAACATGGAAGGGCTTCAGCTCCAGAGCCTGGCCTTTTTCCAGACTGTAGAGGGCATCCCTGAATAGCTTGTGGTGCACCTGCTCTACCCGGTTGGCCAGGTCGAAGCTGTCGGAGGCCCCGGCCTGTCCCTCGGCTTCCGCCTGCTTGAGGAATCCCGGGTACATCTTGGAGAACTCGTAGTATTCCCCGTCGATGGCGGCCTGGAGGTTGGCTGCGGTGGTTTTCACGCCCCCCCTCACCTTGAAGTGGTTGCGGGCGTGCACCGTTTCGGCTTCGGCGGCGGCGCGGAACTGGCGGGCGATCTGCTTCAGTCCCTCCTGATCGGCCTGTTCGGCGAAAAAGAGGTATCTGCGGTTGGCCTGGCTTTCGCCGGCGAAGGCGGCATCCAGGTTCTGTTCGGTATGACTCATGTGGCGCCTCCTGTTATATAATTGTCCGTGATCAGCTTGATCAACGGTGCACTTTCGTAAACGGAACCACAAGATTTCACCAGATGAACACTGGATCTGAAATAAATACGTAAGCAAATCTCGTGAAAATCTTGTGTCAATCTCGTGGTCTATTGTCCGGGTTGTTCCTGAGCGCTATGCTGCCATTCTACAGGATTGCCGGATTGCAGGCAATGCCCGGTCCCCGTAGCGACACCCCTTGGGGTGTCGAAAGCGGGATTGGCTGCCGACAGGCATACGCGAGGGACAAGCCCTGTCGCTACGGTCTAAACCCCCTGCGGCGGCCACGCTGCGATGACGTCGGCTGAGTCCACTACCCAGGCAAAATTCCGGCCCATAATGCGGAGGGAATTCTCGTGCAGTTCCCTGGAGTAAGTCGCCACGCAGTCCCGCGGCACCACGACGTGAAAATCGGCCATGAAGGCATCCCGCACCGTGGATTCAACGCAAACAGGCGTCCCCACGCCGGTGACCACGAGGGCCTCTATTCTGTTCATCCTCAGGTAGGTGGGGAAGTCGGGGTTGGTGAAAATACTGTACCTGAATTTGGTAAATCGCCTGTCCTGCTCTGCCGGCGTGGTGACCTCATAGAAATCGGCGCCCCAGGTGCCCGGTTGACAACTGTTACCCCATTTCCTGCGGGCAAAAAGAGATTTATACGGGGCGGACAAGCCCGATGGGTCGCGCAGGTTCTGGACGAAGGCCACCCGGACGCCCTTGGTTCTCGCCCGGTGCAGGAACTCCCTCAGGACCGGCGCCATTCCTTGAATGAGGGTCAGGTCTTCTCCCGGCCTGTTCTTGCAGGCGAGGTCCATGGCGCCGTTCGGCGCACAGAAATCGTTCTGCATGTCGATGACGACGACCAGAGCTTGTTCTGGCTTGAGGATCGCCTTCAATTCGTTCTTATCGACATCGTTGAGCACCGGGGAACTCCTTGCTGAGAGAGTGTCGACTGTCACCCTGAGCCGGAGCCCCGAGCGAAGCGAAGGGGCAGGCGAAGCGTCCTTGTCGCTCGGACTGGAAAGATTCTTCGACTGCGACTCGCTTGCGCTCGTCTTCGCTCAGAATGACATTACCATCGGCGCATGGCTGATTTCCTTGAAATCCGTCCGTCATATCCCTTTCAGTTCGAGCCTCTTGTCGAAATTCATCTTGCGAAGCACCTGGCCCATGCGGTCCAATTCCTTGGCGGCAACGCAGGAGACATCCAGCGTGAACCTTCTGTTCGTGGTCTTGAGCTTGACGGTCTTTCCCGAGCGCTCGACCGCCAGCAGATATTCGTTTTTCTTTTCGTCTTGTTCCCAGTCGACGCTGACGCCTCGCTCCTCGGGGTCGAAGATGAACTCATACTCGGGCGTGCGCCGCAGGGTGAGGCTGAGCACGTCCCCCGGCGAACCTTCTTCGATGATGGCAAAAGATACAATCAGGTCCTTTGCGCTGTGCTCGGTCGTTATGAAGTCCACGTGGTACATGGGCCAACCTGTCCCTTTCTCTGTTCCAGACCCGGCGAACCCTTTTCTTCTCGTCAGTTCCGCCTCTTTTTGAGGCCAAAATCAGCCTAACGCCGGCTTTCACGGCTCGGTTTGGCGCGGCGGCTGGGGCGTTGTGTTCGGTACCCTGCTTTCTTCTCAAAAATCATGAGCAGTTGTCCGTCCTCGAATCTACCCGCGCCAGCGAGTAGTTCTCTGGCCTCCTCTGACCTGTTCATATGTTCCGCAACCCGTTTGAGATCAATACGGTTGAGGATGTCAATGGTAATGGGTCGCTTGGCGTCGAAGAAGACCAGCGAGTGCAAGAAGCGTTGACACACATCAGAATTGAGCAGGTCACAGATAAAATGTGCCTCTTTCTCTGAGGCACACGGGATAAAGTAACAGGTATCATCCAAAACAATGGGTTTTCCTTGATGCTCACCCACAACTTCAAACCTGCAATTCTTGTACAGACCGGATATGGCAACTTTCCAGGGGGAGAACGTGTAGTCGCCCACGCCAAAGACTGAGAAGCGTGGTCGCTTGTCGTAGATAATGCTTCGCCTACTGTCTAATGCGTCCGCGTGTTCGACAAGATAGTCCCACGTCTTCGGCGCGACCGTCTTGATCGGGACAGTGTCATTGGACGGCTTCCTTTGCGTGAGCAAAACACGCTTCTCGGGAGCGATACGTCCGTTAGCAATATCTGAGGATTTGAGCAGTGGGAAGAGGTATGTTTCCTCTAGCCAGCACTTTTCACGATTTCCATTTACATAGTGTCCATTGTCTGGCGTAAACTCCATTACTGCAACTGCGTCGTGTTTCACACCAGAGCGCCAGGTGTAGTTCGAGGCGCCGTCAATGTCTCGGAACCGGAGATAATCATCGACGTCGGCGACCAACTCCTTGCCTGCGAGGCCGATAGTGGATATCCGTCCACTGAAGGAGAGGTCGGGATAGACCACGGCAGAGGCAGCAGACCCCATAACTCCCGTGTGCAAGAGAAGCAAACAGGCGCTAACCGAAGCGCCGAAATACTTATCTGCGTCAATTAAGTGTAGAGAACAGCGACCGATGTTTAACTTGTTTATCCAGGCGTGGCGTAGCGTCTTCCGAGCCGTAGATGTCTTGCATAGCATTGCAACGCATCCAGCGCGCTGGTGCAACGCTTCTGCGATTTTGATCAGCATCCACTCTGAAATGTCGAAGTTCGCCTTTCCGGTCTTGGCTGCGAAGCCATTGCGCCCCTGAAAGTTGGTTTTCTCTGGAAGGTTGTCGCTGCCCATCGCTCCGAGCGCCGCGTTGGTGACCCAGGGAGGGTTGCCTATGATCAGGATACGTCCGGGGAGTGCATCCAAAAATGCAGTCCAATCGACGTGAAAGAAGTCGCAGCATTCGAGATGGATTCTTGTCTTGGTCCGATGCCTGCCCCTGTCCTTCGCCTCACGGACGTAGTCAGCATTGATGTCGAAACCATACACAGCCTTTGCCCGTGGAAAGCGTTCCATCGCTGCAATGACGAAGCTGCCCCGACCGCAGGAGGGCTCAACAACACAATCAGGCTCCTCACCGCTATCCAAGAGGAAAGCCGTGATGCCAAGGGCTAGTTCCAGCGGCGTTTGGAAATCGCCGAACTCGATTTTCTTGATTGCATGCATCAGACGATCCGACTTACGCCATCCACCTTTCCGGCCTGTTCAATCACACGGCTGTATTGGAGTCGCCACTGTAACGCGTTCGAGATCGTCAGGTACCCTACGGCAGGCTTCTTCTTCAAGATTTCCTCGGCTGATTGCCGCGCTTGGATATCATCGAGAGGGAGAAAGCGTTCGGACATGAAAGCCACAAGGTCGTCGACGTTCCCTGTATTGTCCAGGATTTTCAGGATTCCGGTGGTTGTCTGGTAGTCCGCCGTTCTGCTGGCGTCAACGCAGATAACATGATTGATGTCGAGTGTTGCCGTCCTTGTCTTCCGGTCATCCTTCTTGTCGTAAACGAAGACCAGAAGGGAGTAGCCAAGTCCGTAGACCTTCTGACGTGCGGATTTGAACGGACACGATGACTGAGGCTGGCGAATGCTTGTGACCTTGATGTCCACGCCGAGTTTCGGGAAGTCGATTCCCTTGGCGGACGATCCCTTGGCTTAGGTGTACTTGCCTTGCAGGACATCCTGGAACTTGTGCTCTAAGTAGGTTCCGACAGCCTTCCCGTCTGTTACTCCGAATAGGCTCCGCTCACGATGTCGTGATTCGCGCAGGGCAAACTCTTTCACCTCTCGAACAAGCGTCCCGACTGTGAGTGTGGCCTTAATCAGATTCCTTACCGTTTTCATCATCTATGATTCTGAACTTTTTCCGAGATTAGCCGCATTATATTGTGGGTAGGAAGGAAATGTCAAAAACACTGAAATTTTCTGACTTGCTATCCGTTTGCTAATCAAAATTTCCAATCCGACTCCTTTTCAGATATCGGTCTTGGATTGCTGGTTGCTTCGCAGTGCGGCGGTGGTGCAGGCAGGGCGTTCGTCGTCATTCGTTCTCTTGAACATTTTGGCCGGATGTGGTTTACTTAATCGCCAAACATCTGAGGTGCGGCTTAGTCCTGTTTAGAGGAGGCCAATTTGGAAGAATATGCTGTCGTTGGCAAACGGCTGCCCAGGGTGGACGGCCCGGTCAAAGCGACCGGCGGGGCCGTCTACGCCGCCGATATCTCGCTGCCGGGCATGCTTTTCGGCAAGATGTTGCGAAGCCCCTATGCCCATGCCCGGATTCTGAACATCGATTACAGCCAGGCCCTGAAATTGCCCGGGGTCAGGGCGGTGTGCACCGGCAAGGACTTCCCGGGAATCAAGTATGGCTTCTTGCCCAGCACCAGGGACCAGTTACCCATGGCCACCGACAAGGTGAGGCATTACGGCGAGGCGGTGGCCGCCATCAGCGAGGACATCGCCGAGGAGGCCCTGGACCTGATCGTTGTAGACTACAAAGAGCTGCCGGTGGTGCTGACCGCCACGGAGGCCATGAGGGAAGGCGCTCCCCTCGTCCACGAGGAGCACGGCAGCAACATCGCTGCGACGACCAGGCTGAACTTCGGCGACGTGGAAAAGGGCTTCCGGGAATCGGACCTGGTCCGGGAAGAGTCGTTCACCACCGAGCGGGTCAGCGTCGGCTTCATCGAGCCCCACGCGGTCGTCGCCAGCGTCGACGCCTCTGGCAACGTCACGCTCCAGGGGTCGAAGCAGAGCCCCTATATCACCTGGCGGCATTTCTGCCGGGCCATGGACCTGCCGTTGAGCAAGGTGAAGGTGATCAATCCCTATGTCGGCGGCGGTTTTTCCGGCAAGCACGAGCCCTTCGACCTGGACTTCGCTGCCACCGTGCTGTCCCGGAAGACGGGCCTGCCGGTAAAAATCGTCCTCAGCCAGGACGAGGTGATATCTTCTTTCAAACAGCGCCATCACAAGGACGTCTGGATCAAGGTCGGCATGAAGAAGGACGGTATGCTCGTAGCCTGCGATTGCCGGCTCATCAACGAGGGTGGCGCCTATGCCTCGGTGGGGCCCTACAACATGGTGGTGTTCACCCTCGGCCTGGTGATGCCCTACCGTATTTCGCACCTGAGGTACGAAGCCCACCGCATCTACACCAACAAGCCCTGGTGCGGGGCGGTGCGGGGCCAGTCAGTCCCCGTGGCGCGGTATGCCTTCGAGGCCCTGATGCACCGCATGATAAACGAGCTCGGCCTGGACCAGGTGGAGACGCGGCGGAAGAATGCCATCAGGCAGGGCGATACTACCATCAACGGTATGAAAATAGATAGCTGCGGCCTGGACGAGGCCATCGATAAGGCCGCCGGAATGGTCAACTGGGAGCAGCACAAAAGGCAGCGCCTGCCCAACCGGGGCGTCGGCTTTGCCTGCACTTCGATGCCCTCCGGGACGAGGATGGGCGGGCACTACGGCTGCGCCGCCGTGGTGAAGATAGACGAGGACGGCGGGGTTAGCCTGCTCCACGGGGGCACCGAGATCGGGCAGGGCTGCGACACCGTCCTGGCCCAGATGGCCGCCGAGGTGCTGGGCGTCTCCCTGGATGACGTCCGGGTCATTCCGGAGAGCACCGATACCTCCGTCCTGGAAGCAGGGATGTACGGGAGCCGCTGCACCTTCTGGTCCGGGAACGCGGTCAAAGCCGCCGCCGAAGACGCCCGCCGCCAGCTCGCCGAAATCGCCTCCCCTCTCCTTAAGACGGATAAGGAAGACCTGGTTTTCCGGGGCCGGAAAGTGTTTCCCCGGGGACGGGAGGAGAAAGCGGTGCCCCTCCTCGACATTGTGCGCCAGGCCTACTACTCCAGGGGGCAGCCCATCTACGGCCGCGGGTCCTGGGCGGCGAATGATATCGACCTGCCGGATATGAAGACCGGGTCCGGGAATATCGCCCACGGCTGGGGCTTCTTCGCCCAGGCCGTGGAGGTGGAGGTCGACCCGAAGACTGGCCAGGTAAAACTGCTCAAGTCGGTGTGCGCCAGGGACGCCGGCCGGCCCATCAATCCGCTGACCCTCGACGGCCAGGTGGAAGGCGGGACGGTGTTCACCTCGGGCCAGGCCCTGTGGGAAGAGTGCCAGTTCGACGAAAAAGGTATCCCTCTGCAAAGTTCTTTTGCCGACTACAAAATGCCGACCATCAGGGACGCGCCGCTGGCCAATCTCAACCACGATATTATCACCAACGACCCCTGGGGGCCTTTCGGGGCCAAGGGGGCGGGGGAAAGCTCGAACTCTACCACCCTGGCGGCCATCGCCAACGCCGTTCAGGACGCCACCGGCATGGCGGTCAACGAGCTGCCGGTGCGGCCGGAGAAAGTGCTGGCCGCGCTGAAGAAGAGAGAGAGGCGGCCGTGAGCCGGGCATTGGGTGGAAGGGTGGGTGGCACAGGCGTCCCCGCCTGTGGGGTCGAGGGACCGGTAGCACAGGCCTCCGTGCCTGTGCCGGCTGAGTCTTGGCGATTCCGGCTGGTCCCGCCTTCGGCTTCTCTGACAGGCAGGGACGCCGCTCTTGCTGCGACCCGGTATGACAGGCCACCGTGCCTGTCAGGGCCGGACGAGGGCGATGCTGGAATCCCCCTTGGTCCCCCTTTGATAAAGGGGGAGGAGAGGAATTGGCTATGAATCTCATCAGGCGTTTGCCCCCCTTTGAATACCTGACCCCGGCCACTGTTGAAGAAGCCTGCAAGATTCTCGACCGCCGCAAGGGCAAGGCTAAAGTGCTGGCGGGCGGGACCGACCTTCTGGTCCAGATGAAGCAGAGAAAGGTCGTCCCGGAGTGCCTGGTCAGCCTGAAAAACATCCCCGGGCTGGACCAGATCCAGGTGCAGGAGGGCGAGGGAGTGCGGATCGGAGCCCTGGTCACGCACCAGACGCTCGCCGCCTCGCCCATCATCAAAGAGAAGTTCACCTGCCTGGCGGAGGCCTGCCGCAAGATCGCCTCTCCCCAGATAAGAAGCATCGCCACCATCGGAGGCAATCTTTGCAACGGCAACCCCTCGGCCGACAGCGCGCCGGCTTTGCTGGCGCTCGACGCCCGGATATCGAAAGAGGCAAGGCACTCGCTCTCGGATGACCCGCTTTGGGGCTTCTTTGTGGAGCCCTTCCAGGCAAACCTGCGGCCGGACCATGTTGTGACGCAGATATTCCTTCGTTTCTTGCCGGAGCGAAGCGCCAGCTCTTACCAGTACCTGACCAAACGGACGGCCGTGGATGAGACGCTGGTGGGGGCCGCGGCCGCGGTGACCCTGGACCGGCGGGGTCTCTGCCGGGAGGTGGGAATCGGCCTGTGTTCAGTGGGGCCGGTCCCCTTCCTGGCGGTCAAAGCAGAAGAGGTCCTGAAGGGCAAAAAGCTGGACGCGGCGGCCATCGAAAAGGCAGCGCAGACCGCCGCCGGGGAGACCAGCCCGCGCTCCCGGGCGGACTACCGTCGGGAGATGACGGCAGTGGTGGTCAGCCGGGCGCTGACAAAATGCTGGCAGGAAATCGCCGGGCGGTATTCGAACCACCAATAAACACGAATACACACGAACCAAATGACGAAACTCGAAGTCCGAATGACGAATCAAATTCTAATGACGAATGACGAATGCAAGACTTGTTTTGACATTCGAGCCTTGAACATTGATTCGTCATTCGAATTTCGTCATTCGTCATTCCGTCCTGGTTAGTGTTCATTCGTGGTTGCAGCTTAGAAGCGTAGGGTGGGTTAAGCGCAAATGGGATGGGGTTGATGAGGGTGGTTGCGCGAACCCACCAAACCGACAGCGGAGAACGCAATGAAGAAGACAGTATCAATGACCGTGAACGGATTTCCGTACGAGCTTGAAGTGGAGCCGAGAAGGACGTTGCTGGAGGTGCTGCGGGAGCAGATAGGCTTGACCGGCACCAAGAGGGGCTGCGACCGGGGGGACTGCGGGGCCTGCACGGTGATTATCGACGGCAATCCCGTGGCCAGTTGCCTGACCCTGGCCATCGAAGTCCACGGCAAGAACGTCACCACCATCGAGGGACTGGCCAGGGACGGCCATCTTCATCCGATTCAGAGGGCCTTCGTCGACCACGGTGCCATCCAGTGCGGCTTCTGCACGCCGGGCATGATCATGTCGGCCACGGCCCTTCTGACCAGGAACCCTAATCCGACGGATGAGGAAATCCGCGAGGGCCTGTCCGGCAACCTCTGCCGCTGCGGTGGCTACAACCGGATAATGGAAGCCATCACGGCGGTGCGGGACCCGGGAATGACGAAATCCGAATGACGAATGACCAATCAAGGGAAGAATGACGAAGTGCGAATGACGAACGGTAAACCCGTTTCGGAGTTTGAATTTTGAACATTAATTCGTCATTCGGATTTCGTCATTCGTCATTTTGCTCAGTATTGTCTGCCGAGGATCTAGCCTAGACAATCGGGAATCTGGTTCATCAAAGGAGAAATGGAATGCCCATCTATAGCTACCCTGCCCCCTGCGCCCCGGACTACAAGAAACCGAAAAGCGTCGAGGATTGCCTGCCCCAGGCGCGGCGGCTGGTCCGGAAAATGGCCCCCTACGAAAAGCCCCGGTTCGGGGTGGCTCCCCGCATGTTTGTCCGGGAGGGCGCCAGGATCCTCATCGTCACCCTGCCCGACCAGGACAAGTACGTCGCCGAGGCCATGGTCCGGGCCCTCAAGGAACAGGGCGCCACTCACGTGGACTTCATCTTTCCGAAAGACCTTGTTGGCCGGGACCCGGAGATAACCAGCGTGGAGGATGGCTGGAAGGAGGCGGAATTGATGGAAGGGGGCAAGGCCTCAGGCACCTTCACCGACCTGATGACCGGCCTGGGTCTGACCACGGCCACGGCCAAATACCTGGACGATCACCCCGGCTATAGCATGGTCTTCATAGACGTGGCGGGGGGCAACGCCCGCCGGGGACTGCTCCAGCACGCCGACAAGTTCTACGGGTTCTGGCCCTTCAATACCTGGGAGTGGTTCCTCTCCCGGGGACATACCTTTCCCCTGGAAGTGTGGGACGAGTTCGAGCGGAGGGCGGTGGAGCCCCTGGCCAGATGTTCGCAGGTGAGGATCACCGACCCGGAAGGGACCTACCTGGAGTTTTCCCTGAGCCCGGATGATGCTTACCGGTGGCATGCCCACGCCCTGCTCCACGGCCACCTGTTCATGAATCCGTTGATGGCCACCTGCGGCGAGACCCGCGAGCCCCGGGGGGAGGATATCGAGACGCCTCCCGTGTTCCAGAGGGCCAGCGGCGTCCTGGCCGGCACATCGAACCATTGCGGTTTCTTCCCGCGCATCGAGGTCTATTTTGAAGAGGACCGGGTGGTGGAGGTCAGGGGCGGTGGGAAGTACGGGGACGCCATCCGTGAGAATATCGACAAATTCAAGAACATCCAGTGGCCCGGGTATCCGGGAAAGGGCCTGTTCTGGTTCTGCGACACGGCCCTCTGCACTTCGGTCGGGGTGCACCGGCGCAAGTGCGACATGTTCAAGAGCTACTGGATCTATCCGAATTTGCCGGAACGGACCAGGGGCGGCGTGTTCCATCTCGGCTTCGGCAGCCGTTCCTACAGAGACGAAAAGACCTTCGCCGCCTACGCGGAGAAGACGGGCGCCCCGCGGGGCCACATCCACGTCCACAACTACTTTGCCACCTACGAGGTGAAGATCAGGGGTACCGAATACTGGCACAAGATTGTGGACAAGGGCTGGATCACGGCCCTGTCCGACTCCGGCATCCGGGCCTTGGCGGCCAAATACAGCGTGCCCGACGAGTTGCTGAAGTACGACTGGATTCCGCCCCTGCCCGGCGTCAACACCGCCGGCGACTATTTCAAGGACTACGCCCCCAACCCGGTGGCCTATCTCAAGAAGCGCCTCAAAGCCGGCGAGCCGATATAACCCCACCGGTACCACAGGCCACCGTGCCTGTGAGAGCTGAACGAGGCCGGTGTTGGTCTTTCCGGCGCCCCTCGTTCTGCCTGGCAGATCGGGACGCCCCCGGTAGCGACAGCCCTTGTCCCGATGCATCGGGATCGCGAAGCGGAGCGGGTGTCGAAAGACCTGATTGGTTGCCATGCGGGAACGACCCCGACAAGTCGAGGGTCGCTACGGGGACCCCACCCCCGCAGGCGTAAAGCCTGCGGCTACGGGGCACGCGGCAGCGTGCCGCTACGATCAAGCATGGTCGTGGTACCAGCTTGCGATTTCCCAGCCGGTGGCGAACCAGACCCGGTCGCGGCTCTTCAGATAGCGGAGGATCTTGTCCAGGGCGCCGATGCGGAAAGGCAATCCGATGGCGAACGGGTGCAGCGAAACACCCAGCAAGCGGGGCTGGGCGGCGCCTTCTTCGTACAGGGTGTCAAACTGGTCTCTGATGATTTCGAAGAACTGCTCGGGCGTTTTGTATTCGTGGGTGAAGACCTGCATGTCGCTGGTGGCCATGGAGTTGGGCAGGGCGATCAGTTCGCCCTTCTTGACCTTGAGCGGGTAGGGCTGGTCGTCGTTGGCCCAGTCGGACAGGTACTTTATCCCCTCCGCGGCCAGGATGTCCGGGGTATTGAAGGTCTCCACCAGTCCCGGGCTCCGCCAGCCTTTCGGCGAATGGCCCAGCGCCTGCGCCAGCCTCTCGATACTGGTGTGAATGACCTGCCTTTCCTGCTCCTCGGTCAGACCGGCGAGGGTCTGGGAATTGCTGATGCCGTGCCCCATGAACTCCCAGCCCTGTTTCTTGCCTTCCTCGACAATCAGGGGATAATGGTCACAGACTGCGGAGTTCAGCGGCACGCTGGGTATCACGTTATGCCTGTCCAGGACTTCCATAAGTCTCCAGATGCCGACCCTTGGGCCATAGTCCCTGAACGAGTAGGCGCGGATATCGGGCACGTGGGACGGGCCGGGGGCGAAGGGCTTCCCGATGTCGAAGTACTCGACGTTGACACTGACCCAGACGGCGACCCTGGCGTCAGAAGGGAGGGTGAACTTCTTTCTGGTGATGATGGGTGAATAGTCGAAGCGAGTGTTTTCCAAAGTTGGCCTCCCTTTCGGTGAATGACGAATGACGAATCAATCTGTCATGCTTGGCCGGCCAAGCACCATGAAGTATGAAAATGGCTGCGCCATCGGTCATTCTGAGCGAAGCGAGCGTAGGCCCGATAGACTCGGGATAGTCGAAGACTCCTTCGCTCTGCCCAGGACACCTTCTTTCGGGTTGGGGAGCGGGACGCAAGACCCTTCG
>JACQUA010000003.1 GCA_016210565.1 Chloroflexota bacterium | reverse complement strand
GACGAGTCGGGACAATGAACGATGAAAATGTCATTCTGAGCGAAGCGAGCGTAGCGAGCGTAGTCGAAGAATCTTTCGAGGTGGGGCGCCGGACGAAAGACCCTTCGACTGCGCTCAGGGTGACATTTTCAGAGCAAATTCTAAACTGGAAATACAAATGACCGGAAACCTTTTGAGCCTTCGCGCTTTGGTAATTCGAATTTGTAGAAAGCTGATAGCTTATTGCTGATGGCTGTTAGCTGCTTCTTCTGCGCTTGACCTGCGTGGACTATGGGGCACGCGGCGGCGTGCCGCTACGGACTGCAGTCCCTACACGGAGGCTTCCGCTTCCAGGGCGCGTTTAATCATCCTCAATACCAGTTCTTCGTGGGAGGCGTGTTCCTCGATGCGGTGACAGAGCCCGGCGGTTTCCTGCTGCAACCGGGATTTCCAGGCCAGCACGTCTGCGGGGGACAGCCCTTCCAGCCCGCCGCCGGAGACCAGCGCGCGGGTCTTACCTATCTCCTCTGAAACCTGCCGGTGCTCCAAGACCAGGGCTTTCATCAGGACGTCGCCGAAAAGGGGGGGCAGGAACCTTTCTTCGAAGCCAAAGTGCTTCGCCAGCCCGGCGTTTAGTGAGTCCAATGACTTTCCCAGGAGTTTCCGTCTTTCATCGAGGGCCTCCGGCGGGCTCTGCGCCCAGCCGGCGTGGGCTCTCTGCAGCGCGAAGACTGCTTCGAGATCGTTGGTAGCCTCCCCCACGCCGATGACCTGCGACCTGAGGGACTGATGCTGGGCCAGTATCTCTGAGATTAGCGCCAGGCTGTCGTGCATTGTCTTTTCCTACTAAGAAATGACTGTCATCGCGAGCGAAGCGAAGCAATCCCCTGGTTGGCTGGCCATTCGGGAGGTTGCTTCGCTTCGCTCGCAATGACGTCCACGTGATACTTTATCACTTCGGGATTGATTTTTCATCTGCATAATGGGAAAATCCCTGTGTCGAAATTCCGGCGTCTGGTTGCACTCGGGATAGAGCCATGAATATACACGAATATACACGAATATACACGAATATACACGAATATACACCAAATGCTTTTCCCGGGAAAGCACAGCCCTATTCATCGTCAACGTTCAAGACGCCGTCCCGCCGACCGTTTCCCCTGACTGAAAGCCAATGATTTCAAAGATACCAGAACGTATCGGCCGGCTGGATGAGCTGGCCAACAATCTGTGGTGGTCCTGGCATCACGACGCGCGCAATCTTTTTGCGACGCTGGACTATCCTCTATGGCGCGCCAGCAGCCAGAACCCCGTCAAACAACTGCGTGAAATGACGCCGGACAAGCTGCTCAGCGCCTCCCGGGACCGGACGATTCTGGCGCTGTACGACTCCGCCATCGCGGCTTTCGATGCCGACGTGTCGGTTAGAGATTGCTGGTTCGCGGAGAAGTACGCGGGGCGGTTTTCCGGGCCCGTCGCATTCTTCTCTGCCGAGTTTGCTTTGCACAAGTCCTTGCCCATCTATGCGGGCGGTCTGGGAGTGCTGGCGGGAGATATTTGCAAGGAGGCCTGCGACCTGGGCCTGCCCTTGATCGGGATAGGATTCATGTACCCGCAGGGCTACTTCCGGCAGCGCATCTCCGCTGATGGCTGGCAGGAGGAGATTTACGAATACCTCAACTTCGAGGAAGCGCCTATCAGTCCCTGCGCCTGGCCGGAAGGGTGCGGCCCGCTGGTAGAGGTCCGTCTCGCCGGCCGGCTCGTGCACATAGCAGTGTGGGAGGTCCGCCTGGGCCGGGTCCGGCTTTATCTGCTGGATACGAACGTGGAGGAAAACGCCCCCGGCGACCGCCAGTTGTCGGCGCGCCTCTACACCGCGGACAGGGAACACCGGATGCAGCAGGAGATAGTGCTCGGCATCGGCGGGGTTCGGGTGTTGCGCGCCCTCGGGATGGAGCCGTGCGTGTGGCACGCCAACGAGGGCCATACCGCTTTCATGATGCTGGAGCGCCTGCGGGAAGAAGTGGCCGCGGGGTCTTCCTTTGAAGAGGGCATGGCCCGCACCCAGGCGAGCAGTGTTTTCACCACCCACACCCCCGTCCCGGCCGGCCACGATATTTTCCCCGTGGAGCTGATAGACAGGTATTTCAACGACTACTGGGGTCTTCTGGGAACCGACCGGAGGACGTTCCTACAACTTGGCCAGGCGGATGTCTCGGGCGCGTCATTCAACATGACGGCGCTCGGCCTGCGTCTGGCGCGGCAACGCTGCGGGGTCAGCGCTTTGCACGGCAGAGTCACGCGCCGGATGTGGCACTCTCTGTGGCCCGGGGTGAAAGAGGAAAAGGTCCCGATCTCGCACGTTACCAACGGCGTCCATGTGCCCACCTGGATCGCTCCGGAGCTATACCAGTTGTGCGAGAAGCACCTGGGTGCGAACCTTATGCGGGAGTGCGATGACGAGCATATCTGGGACAGCATTGTTGATATTCCCGACGCGGCGATATGGGCGGTGCGCCGGAGCCTGAAACGGAGGCTCATCCGGGTTATCCTGGACAAGGCCCAGCAGAGATGGGTCGACCGCAGCGTGACCGGCGAGCAGATCGTGGCGTTCGGCGCCCTCCTTGACCCTGACAAGCTGACCATCGGCTTCGCCCGCCGCTTTGCCGAGTACAAGCGTCCCGCCTTGATCTTCCGGGACCTCGAGCGCCTCAAGAAGATAGTGGGCGACCGGTGGCGGCCGGTCCAGATCATTTTTGCCGGCAAGTCGCACCCGGCGGATTTCCCCTCGAAACACCTGCTCCAGCAGGCTTTCAACATGGCCCGGAACCGGGACTTCCTGGGGCGGATAGCCTTTGTAGAAGACTATGACATGCTCCTCTCGCGCTATCTGGTGCAGGGGGTCGACGTCTGGCTGAACGTGCCGCGGCGTCTTCAGGAGGCCTGCGGCACCAGCGGCATGAAGGCCTCGCTGAACGGGGTGCCCCATTTCAGCGTTCGCGACGGCTGGTGGCACGAGGGATACCACGGGCGCCATGGCTGGGCCATCGGGGAAGAAACGGTGGACCTGGCCAAAGAGGACGAAACCGATGCCGCGGCTCTCTATCAGTGCCTGGAAGAAAAGATCGTGCCGCTGTACTACCGCCGCGACCGCAGCGGCGTTCCCCAGGAGTGGATCCAGGTGGTCAAGAACGCCATCCGTTCCGCTGCCACCGCGTTCTCCGCCCGGCGGATGTTGAAGGAATACACCGAGCGCCTGTACCTTCCCGCAGCGGAATTGCGGAAGACCCACCAGCCATAATGACAAATGGCGAAGTCCGAATGACGAATGACCAATCAATCTGTCATCCCGACGAGTCGGGACCATGAACGATGAAAACGCCTGCGCGTCCTGTCATTTTGAGCGAAGCGAGCGCAGTCCCGATAGAATCGGGATAGTCGAAGAATCTCTTGGGCGGGGAACCAAAAACCCTTCGACTGCCCCTTCGCTTCGCTCAGGGCTCCGGCTCAGGGTGACATTTTCATTCTTGATGGTCCCGTCTCGTCGGGATGGCTGATTAATTCGTCATTCGAATTTCGTCATTCGTCATTCCACGCGTGTCAAATCATTTAACAAGGTAACCCAACCGGGGATTGTTTTGTCATGTAAAATGTAACCGAACGGGGTGTCTGTTTTTTCTGTGGATTGACCTTCTGGGT
>JACQUA010000136.1 GCA_016210565.1 Chloroflexota bacterium | reverse complement strand
CTTCGCTTCGCTCAGGCTATCGGCTCAATGAAAATGCCTGAATAGCCTGTCATTCTGAGCGAAGCGAGCGCAGCGAGCGCCGTCGAAGAATCCTTTGGGGTGAGGTGCGAGGCGAAAGACCCTTCCCCTGCGACTTCGCTTCGCTCAGGCTATCGGCTCAATGAAAATGCCTGAATAGCCTGTCATTCTGAGCGAAGCGAGCGCAGCGAGCGCCGTCGAAGAATCCTTTGGGGCGAAGTGCGAGGCGAAAGACCCTTCGCCTGCGCCTTCGCTTCGCTCAGGCTATCGGCTCAGGGTGACATTAGCTAAGGAGATAATCAATGCGTGTAACCATACCTGGTAAATGGGACATCGAAACCGACGTAGTCGTGGTGGGCTACGGCGGCGCGGGGGCGGTGGCGGCCATTACCGCCTCCGACAGGGGCGCGTCCGTGGTGATTCTGGAAAAGGCTCCCACTGGCGGGGGCACCACCAAAGTTGCCGGAGGCGGCTGGCTGCGGCCCACCGACATGCGGTTCTGCCAATACGTGGAGAAGCTCTGCGCCGGCACTACCGAGCCGGAGCTGATCAGGCTGTTTGTCGAGAAGTCCATGAAGACCGGCGACTGGCTGAAGAGCATCGGCGGCGATCCCTACGATTTCAAGCCGGTGCAGATATCGTATGTTGCAGGCCCGCTGCCCGGGGCCAGTTATCCCTGGCTGCCAGGCGCCGAGTTCATGGTGAAGATGAAACTCAGGAAACCTGCCGGCACCGAGGACGAAGTGCTCTGGCCGCTGCTTTCGAGCAACGTGGAAAAAAGGCCCATAAAGGTAATGACCAATACGCCTGCGGAAGACCTGATTACCGGCCCAAAGGGTGAGGTGATCGGCGTCAGGGCGCAAAGAGGGGCAGGGAAAGTCTTCATTAAGGCGAAAAAAGCCGTAATCCTGACCTGCGGCGGCTTTGAGTACGACGAGGCGATGAAGAACGATTACCTGCCCTGCCGTCCGTTCTACGCCTTCGCCGACCCGAACTGCACCGGGGACGGCGTCAGAATGGCCCAGAAGGTCGGCGCCGCCCTATGGCACATGCCGGCCACTTCGGCGGCCCTCGGTTTCAAGACCCCGGAATACGTCGCCGCTTTCAACGTCAGCTTCGTTACCGAAAGGTTCATCTTCGTTAACCGCGACGGCAAGAGGTTCCTGGATGAAGCGGGCCTGGAGGACCATGAAATCGCCACGCGCGTCTGCGTGTTCGACACCGCCCGGTGGACTTATCCCCAAATACCCGTCTATGCCGTTTTCGACGAAGCCGGCAGGAAGAAGGCCCCTCTATTTCAGGCCAACAGCGGGTTCAACCGGACGCTGTACAAGTGGAGCCCGGACAACTCCGTGGAGATCAATAAGGGCTGGATAACGAAAGGGAAGACCATCGCCGAACTGGCCCGCAAGATCAAGGTGAATGGACCGGCGCTGGAGAGATGCCTTTCGCAGTACAATGAGTTCTGCAAAATGGGGAGGGACGCCGATTTCGGCAGGGCGGCGGAAGCCCTGGTTCCCCTTGATACCCCGCCCTATTACGCCATTGAGCTTTACCCCAGCCTGTGCAATACCCAGGGCGGCCCCCGGCGGGACGGGGAGTCCCGGGTGGTGAACCCGGATGGCAAACCCATACCGAGGCTCTATTCGGCCGGGGAGCTGGGGTCAGTGTGGGGTTTCCTCTACCAGGGGTCTGGAAACCTGGCCGAGTGCATTGTTTTCGGCGAGATAGCCGGCCGCAACGCGGCCGCAGAAGAACCGTTGGAGTAGGATGCTGTTCATTGCGAGCGAAGCGAAGCAATCCCCTGGTTGACTGGACCATCGGGAGATTGCTTCGCTTCGCTCGCAATGACGGCTGAAAGGAGCAACAGTGACTGACCAGTCTGTTCCAACGGGCACTGTGGTAATCCATCTGGCAGGCGACGTCGCCCCGCGGCGGGTCGAATACGGCGAGCCGCCGGAATCCATCTTTGCCATGACGCACCAGAAGATCAGGGAAGCTGACATCCGTTTCTGCCACCTGGAACGCGGCCTTTCCACCACAGGCTGCATGCAGTGGCGGGATGTTGCCACCTGGTACGGGCAGCATCATCCGGACAACGTCAGGGCGCTGGCTTTCGCCGGCTTCGACGTGGTCTCTTTTGCCTCCAATAACTGCTTTGACTTCGGCACCGAGGGGCTGCTGGAAACCCTTGATGTACTTCGCCGCAATAACATCCAGCCCATCGGCGCCGGCAAGGACATCGCTGAAGCCAGGAAACCGGCCGTCTTTGACAGGAAGGGGACCCGGGTTGGATTCCTGGCCTATTGCTCGGTCATGGGTGTGGAATACGAGGCCAGGGAAGGCAAAGCCGGCTGCGCCCCCATCAGGGTTTCGACGCACTACGAGGTCCAGGACCCCCAGCCGGGAAACCCGCCGCGGATCATCACCATTCCCTTCGAAGAAGACGCCCGGGCTATGGAAGAGGACATCCGCAAGCTACGGCAGCAGGCAGATATCGTGATTGTTTCCCAGCACTGGGGGACGCACCAGGCCGGGGTGCTGGCCACGTACCAGCCCGCCATCGCGCACCGGGCCATTGATGCCGGAGCCGACCTTGTCGTCGGTCACCACGCCGGGGTGATCAAGCACATCGAGGTTTACAAGGGTAAGGTTATTGTCTATAGCACGGGGAATTTCGCGCTGGAAACGCCGCACAACATCGAACCACCGCCGGGCGTATTCTCCACCCGGACGTCGGGCCGGCCGCCCCGGTGGAAACCGGAACCGGGATGGGAACGGTATCCCGGGACGCGGGAAAGACGGTACACAATAATGGTAAAATGTACTGTTAATAAAGAAGCCGTCCAGAAGGTCTCCCTGATTCCGGGATACATCAACCGGCTGGCCGAGCCGGAGTTCGTGTCACGAAATGACCCCAGGTTCGACGAGGTATTCAACTATGCCCGGCAATGGGCCCAGGAACTGGGCGCCAACCTTACCATAGAAGGGGACGAGATAGTCGTCTCTCCCCCTTTTTCAAAGGGGGACTAAGGGGGATTCAAGAAGCGCCGCAAGTGGGACATCGGAGAAATCCCCCTGTATCCCCCTTTACGAAAGGGGGAGGGGGACTGCCGACCAGTAGAACAGGCTTTCCAGCCCGTTCCTTGTTAGCCTGCCGGCCGGCGATAGAGACTTCTGGATTCTGGCTTCTGAATTCTGGATTCTACCTTTTTTGGAAACATAGATCGGAGCCCTTAAACATGGCCAAACCCACCCGTTACACAACGCAGATGGTCGAAGACTTCTTCAAGAAGAAGGAGTGGCTTCCGACCGCCCTGTTCCAGGTATGGGAAAGGAATGCCGCCAGCCATCCCGACCGGGAAGCCGTCGTCGACGAAAAGAACCGGTATACCTGGAAACAGGCCGCCGCCGCAATCAACAGGTTCGCCCTGGCCCTGGCAGAAGCCGGTTTCAAAAAGGACGATATCCTGGTCCTCCAGTTGCCCAATGTGGCCGAACTGCCCCTGCTGAGGGTGGCCTGCGAGAAAGGCGGGGTCATGTGCCTGCCGGTACTGAGAAACCTGCGAACGCGGGAAGTCGAATACATTCTTGGCCATCTGAAAGTTCGGGGCATCGTGATACCCGTGAAATACCGGGGCTTCGACTACTTCGAAATGGCTAACCAGATCCGTTCCGGCCTGCCGGAGCTAAAGCACATCTGGGTGCTCGACGACGCCGTGCCGGCGGGGGCGACTTCGGTGAGGGAAATCCTGAACACTCCACTCGAGAACAAATATCCCGCCGACCACTTGAAAGACAGGTCCTACCGGCCCGAAGAGGTCTCCCTGATCAACCACACCACGGGCACCACCGGTTTCCCGAAATTCGTCGAATATCCCATGGCCGCCCGGCTGCGGCTGGGGCGGGGTTTCATCGAGTCCCTGAAACTCACTGACAAAGACGTTGTCTGCGCCCTGGGGGCGGTCCCCGCGGGCGCCAACTGCGTGCCATATTTCGGCGCCCCCCAGGCCGGCGCCAAAGTCGTGATGCTGGAGCATTTCGAGGCGGAAGCTGCCTTGAAACTCATCAGTAAGGAGGGGGTGACGGTGGCTTGCGGGGTTCCGGCAATGTGGAGCATGCTGGTCGAGCGCCCCAATGCCAGAACTTCCACCGGGTCCGTCCGGCTGTGGTGGAACGCCGGCGCCTTCCTGCCGCCCCAGCTCGGCGCCGAGGTTGAGGCCAAACTCGGCGGCGTCATCCTCAGCGGGCTCGGAGCTTCCGACTTCGGCGGGACCATGATTCCCGAGATCGACGCTCCCCAGGAAGTCCGGTTGCTGACCGTCGGCAAGGGCAGGGCCGGCACCAGCTTCAAGGTCGTTGACGATAGCGGACGGGAGGTCAAAAAGGGTGATGTGGGAGAGATCTGGGGCGCCGGGCCGAGCGCGGCTTCGGGGTACTTCGGCGACTCGGAAACCACCTGGCAGTGCTGGACGAAAGATGGCTGGTTCAAGACCGGCGACCTGGGGAAAGTGGATGAGCAGGGGAACCTCATCCTGGTGGGCCGGAAAAAGGACCTCATCATCCGCGGCGGCCAGAATATCTATCCCGCCGAGATCGAGACGCTGCTGCTGACCCATCCCGCGGTGGCCAGCGTGGCGGTGGTGGCCATGCCCGACCAGCTCATGGGCGAAAAGGCCTGCGCTTATGTGGAACTGAAGCCCGGGCAGAGCCTCACGTTCAAGGAGATGGGCAAGTTCCTGACCGACCAGGACATCGCCCTGTACAAGATACCGGAAAGGCTGGAGATAATAGAAAACATGCCCATGGTGGCCGGCACCAAGATAGACAAGAAGGTCCTGCAAAAAGACATTGCCGACAAGCTAAATCCCTCTCCCTCGATGGGAGAGGTTAGGAGAGGGTGAAAGCAAACGAGCCGAGTTGGCCCACCGTAGGGGCGAGGTTTCCTCGCCCGGGGTGGTGGCGCCCCCCGCCGGACGCGGTGACCGCGCCCCTACGGTGGACACTCGTCGGCCTATTTTTCTGAGCAATGTCGTGCTCCAATGACCAGCGAAAGCACAGCCTCGCCATTGGAATTTGGTGATTGGAATTTTTGCCGGATAGCTCATGCACAATCAGGGTTAATCCGATGTCGTCCTTGAAAGAAAGTCAGACAATTAGCTCTGGCAAGGTTAAATCTTGATCTTGAATTACGTGGCACCTATATACAGTAAATGCTCGCTTCAAATGAAATTCTTAATTCGTTGGGTCTTGCTTTCGAGGTTGAAGATATACCTGGCAGCGAGCCAAGACTCGATTCCAAAGGGAGGCGGGTAGCGAATTACGGCGCAACAACCATTCCCGACCTTGCTCTCTACTCACACCAGGCGGAAACGGCCGACTTGATTCTCTCAGGAGAAAATGTCCTGCTCACCTCGGGAACGGCCTCGGGAAAAACTGAAGCAGCCTGCCTTGGAATACTGGCCAAGAACGGCATAACAGCTAAGGTACCGTGCCAAGTGGTATTTCTTTATCCTACCAAAGCGCTTGCAAACGATCAGTGGCAAAGGCTGGGGAAATACTTCTACGGATATTCCACTTGCCGCTTTGATGCGGACAACCCGAAGCGGAAGTCTGAAGTTTCATGTTCGGAAATCGTATTGACTAATCCGCAGATGCTCATTGAACATCTAAAGTTTTCTACCCCCTTTGCGACATTCCTCAACAATATTAGATTTCTCGTGATTGATGAGGTTCATCTTTATTCCTCCTTTCAGTGGTCGCTCCTCTTATCTTATTTCAACCTCATGAGAAAGAAGGGCGTAACCCCACAGGTGATTCTGTTGTCTGCCACTCTGGGGAACCCTAAACACGTGTGTGAAGTGGCCTGCAGTTGGTTGAAAAGACCGTTCATTCATGTTGAGGGCAAGACTGTGGCTGCGCCAGCGCGCCGCTACAGAATAACCGATCAGGTAGAGGACCCGGTTACGCTTCTCAAAAGATTGATTGGCATATACAGCGAGGACGAAGGTTCTACTCTCGTCTTTCTTCCATACAGGAGCTTGGCAGATAGCTTGTACAACTCTGTTGGATCATTGAATAACCGCCGGGTAGTGAGACATCATGGGTCCCTGGGGATTGACGAGCGTCAAGAAGCGGAAAATAGCCTCAAGCAAGGTGAAGCCAGAGTGTGTCTTACCTGCAAGACACTTCAGCAAGGTATCGACGTAGGTAAGATATCTCGGGTGGTGCATGTTGGCCTTCCAGAGACGGTGGCAGAATTCTGGCAAAGGGAAGGCCGGAAGGGACGCCTCCCCAAACAAAAGCAAGCTGAATCTGTCCTGATGTCGAACGGCAATTGGGATAGAGCAATCCTTCGAAGTAGCGAACGCTATCAGAAATTCATTTCTATGCCTACTGAAGCAACCGCTCTACCAGTGAGATCGATGGCTGCAACTCTATTTGATGGATTTTACTGCGCCATCTACGACCTTCCTCTCGAGGATGAGACCCTTAGAGTGGCTACGAAACTCGGGTGGCTGAAATCCTCTATAGATTTCACTGATTACATGATGGGTGATAGCTTGCCTTCAAGAATAGAGCCGACGCTCAATGGTGAGAAGCTGTTCCAAAATCTCTCTTTTTATGGCTTCGGCCGGGTGCCTTTGTTTTACGAGGGCAACGTCCTAGATGAAATGTCATATAGCGAAGCGGTGAGAGCAGGGTTGCCGGGTTGTATTTTGCAGGTTGACGGCTCACCCTATGTAGTGGGAGGCTGGTCCAAGTATCCTGCTGTGCCTGACCCTGACCTGAAGATTTACCTTCGCAGTCCAGAGAACTCAGCATACGCCAACATTGCTGATGAAATAGGAAAAGGCATAATCTTCTCGAGAGTTCGCTTTGATACGCAGGCTGTGTTTGTCAATAAGCTGCACGGTGCATTCTCTGAGGTCCGGCTTAGACCAGATACGGTAAACATATACAGAGCTACGGAGAATAAACCAAGAAAGATCAGATGGCACCCTGTTAAGCCTGTCCCTGAGCTTCCACTTTACACAAATTGCTTCGGCTACGAAGCGAAAGTTGCAACCGAAGAGGAGTGTGAACTCGCTGTTCACGTCTTGGTGCATGCCATGCGTGAGGAATTTTCGATCCCCTTGAATAACTACGTCCACATAATTGCTGCCGATGGCTTTGACAACAAAATACTGCTCTATGAGTCTTCCTGGGGCGACACCCACTTGCTGCTGAGAGCAGACCGCCTTCTTGCCTGTGCTTTGAATCTGCTTGATGCTCCGACAGATGAACTTATCCTGCCAAGGTGCAATCAAACCTTTGAAGGTGAGTTTGACAAGAAAACCATTACAAGAATCATGACCGAGATGATTTCCGAAATGACGATGGAATCGCAAGTTAGGGGGTAAGTGACAATGATAGAGAGAGAGAGATTTCCAACTCAACAAGAGACAGAGGAGGTACAGGCTTCGGTACCGGCTGAAATCGTACGAATTAGAGAAGATTTGCGTCGTGAAGCCGAGAGACTACAAGAGACTTCACGAGAGCAGAGGGTTACTATAGGACCCACTCCTGGGCGTCCGCTGAGCCCGTTAGAGAAACAGTTTCTATGGCTGCTCAACGAAATACGGCCGGTTGCAAAAAGGGGAGAGGATAAGTCGTCACCCGATACCGAGTCATTCTTGCGTCTCACTACACTAATTTGTCTGGGGTCAAAGGATTACGAATCCAATTATGTACTGGTGACATCAATCTTCAAAAACCTTGAGCAAGATGGCTTCATTGTCAGGGAGCATGAGTCAAGTGCCAGCCCTAAAACTTACTGGCGCCAAGTCGTTAAGCCATCCTCCCGTGCGGTGGACTTTCACGAGGCCCAAGGGACAGTCAACCCGCTTCTGGAGGCGACGCGGAGACAGGAGATAACCGCCGAGGTCGCAAAATTGGCGTTATTTCTTCAAAAAGGTGTTCCCGTTGATTTCGTCGACATGGCTTCCCTTAAGCATCTGGAAAGACATGGGCTGTTATTCAAGTCGGACGGCGAGACTATGGTTCTCGATTGGTTCTTCCGAGGGGAAGTCGCGGAAATGGCCAATAGGCAAGTAGAAAACAGCCTGCACTTGAAGCAGAGCGAGACTTTTAGCAAGATAGCGAGTAGCCCAGAGTATGTTAAGCTACCACTGCGAGTACTTCTTCCCAAGGTCTTAACGGCGAAGAAGGTCGGACGAGGCACAGTGCCACTTCCATCGGAACAAGAAAGGAATGCTCTCCGTGAGCTGTTGATATTTGCGGTTTATGGTAAACAGACCGTTATCTTATTTGAAGATGACTTGATTGGTCTATTCAAAGCTCGATTTACGAAAGAGGAAATGGAGGAGATGTTGCTTGCAGGGCTTGCCACCAGTGAGGTATCAACAGCCGAAGTGGTGCGCGTCTTCCGTGGCGATATTCAACCGGGCGACGAGGTCAGCTTGAAGATCCCCCTCATTAGCGACTTTAGGGGCGACCTTTATATGCTGGATAGAACAGAGAGGGAGGTGCGGCAGAAGTTCGTGCAACAGCACCGTAGCGCGATAGAAATCATAGCGCTGCTTCAAAAACAGACCACTCTGCAACAGGTGGACGAACCCGTACAAAGGTTTGTTGTGTCCCTGGCCAAAGTTGAGCCATCGCTCAATCCAGGGGACTTATTCGAGAACTTCTCCATCCTGTCAGGATTTGACCTGGGCTTCTCTCATGACCAGCTAGGAATGTCGGTTGCCCCAATTTTGAAGAGTTCGTTTCACAAGTTGCTCACTAACAATGATTTAGCGGCGATTTTCTTTCTGGAACGAGCGGCAGAAAAGCGAGTCCAGTGGAACGCTGAAGATCAGTTAATTGCCTCGGATCTTGTGGGATTGAAAACATTCGAAAGCCTCTTTCAAATGGGTTTTCTTTCTGGACAAAAACCGCCCGCACTAAGTGTGTGGGTGAAGGACACATTCGTTAGGACGGCCCTGGTAGAAATCTTTTCTCCGAACAAATGGGTAGAAGAAACAGAACAGAAAATAGCAGAAGACTACGCCGGCCTGTCCAACTTTGAGAGAGGCGTGCTTCATCTCATGATTGGCAAGCCGCTGGCAACCACGATCGCCATCCCTTCGCCGGCAAAGGGTAGCTTTGCAGCATACCTCGTAATTTTGGGCGTTAATCTCCCTACTTACAGAAAGCTCCGCAAATCGTTCTGCATCTTCTCATCATCTGATTCATCAGGAACGCTCATGGCACTATTTGAACATCCTGATAGCCTACAGAGAGAAGACGCCAATACTGTGTGGAATGTGCTTACGGGTAAGAACCAGGGAGAGCTTTTGAAAGATGCCAGGGACGCTGTGCAGTCTACAAAGCTAGACCAATGGTTTGCCGCACTTCGGGGACAGCAGCATAATCTGGGAGTGGAAGCTTTGCTGAGAGCTAATGTTTTCACTTGTAGCAGCGACGGGAAAGTGTGGCTAACAGACGTCGGGCACATTACGGTTTCCGATTGGTTCAAGTCTGAGTATGAGATCCTGGTTGAAAGACTGAGGAATAAGGGAATCCCAATCGAGAGCCAAATGAACACATCAAGAGTTTTCAAGGCGAACATAGCTGGCAAGCTCTACACACTAATTGTTGCCCCTGCACTCCAGGTCGATGGTTCATCTGAGAACTATGTTTCCGTTAGCGGGTTAGACGAAGGTCTGAAGTCTATTACCTCGGAGCATATTCCTGTAGCTACGGCCGAGACGGTAGTAGTAACCGGAATGCTGCTAAATCCATATAAGAGTTTAGAAGAGGGCTATTCTTCGCTTCACAAATTTGTGGCAGAGGGGGGGACAGTCATAGATGTATCCAGGGAGAAGATTGTGTCAGCACTGTCGCAGGTTGGCCAAGTTTCACATTGGGCTTCTGAGACTCTAGATAAAGACTTCGAAGAGCCCATCGAGCAACGTGGCGTCCTGCAGGAGCTACTCCGATCACGGGAAACAAAGGCTAAGCAGCAAATTGACAAGGAGAAAGAACAAAAAGCTAAGAAAGAGAGAGAGCGTGAAAAAGAACTCCACTCCTTCGATGAATTAATTTTCTCAGTTTTCCTCAAGGAAATTGAGCTAGAGTTGGAAGCTGATAGCTACATCGTAGAAGATGGTCTTCGCCCCTTCACCCTGTTATTCCATGGGCTGCCCGGCTGTGGAAAATCAACACACATTGCTCTTGAGGTCCGAAAGTTGCGGCGTGAACTAGTGCAGAGGGGTAAACCATGTGCCGTCAAGGAGATTTCAATCACCGAGGTGATCGATGGCCGTGTTCCCTTGGTGGACTTTTGCAGGATGTATACAGAGGATGCTCTACTAAAAAGCAAGAATGGCCCTTATGTTCTCGTTATCAAGGATCTTGACGCTCTTACGGAAAAAAAAGAGATGTCAACCGCCACCTTGGCCGATTCTCAAAAGGTCACAGCAGTGCTAAAGGACTTTTTCCGGCAGATGTTTGAGCGGTACGATTACCAGATCGGTGTGCTTGCCGAGGCCAACAGTCTGAACAGTGTTCCTGAGGCTTTGCTTCAATTCTTCCCGCACCGAAGGGTCATTATTGCTCCCGGACTCGACGAGCGGCAACACTTCTTTATGAAACTCAGAACTGAAGTGCTGAAACGAGAGCTTGGAGGGCTTCAAAGTGTGGATAGCAAGTCGGTGGAGATGTTCATGGACATCTACGGTCTTGACATTTCGTCAGATGAGACAGCCCACCTCGCCAAGAACACTCAAGGGTTCACTTATAGGGATCTCGTTGTCTTGGCGAGAGGTATCAAGCAAGAAATAGAAAAGGCAACCCAGAAGACGCAGGCATCGACACCTTTGGAAATCGCCAAGAAATATAAGGCTTCCCTTCCGCAGTTCTTGACCATTGAAATTCCCCGTGTTGACGAACAAAATGTCGTAGTCTCACCGGAAATTCAGAGACAGGTCGAGAGGGCAATTTTCCCATACAAGCGCTCACCAGATCTTCGTCCGGCGCGCGGGATCCTCTTTTACGGTCCACCAGGAACAGGCAAGACGCTTTTGACCAAATTCATAGCGTCGAGAATAGGGGGCTACTTCATCTACCTGACACCGCCCCAGATATACAGCAAGTACGTGGGCGAAAGCGAAAAAAACTTGAGGGAGGTTTTCACACTCAGTCGAGAGTTGGCGGCAGCAGGGAAACAAGTCATTGTGTTCATAGATGAACTCGATGGATTTGCGCCTTCCAGAGATTCTGAGGAGAGTAGAGCAACGAGAAGTGTTTTATCTGTCCTACTGGCAGAATTGGACGGCATGCAGGAACTCACTAATGTTACGATTATTGGCGCAACAAATAAGCCAGGAGACCTCGACAAAGCTCTGGTGCGACCGGGAAGATTCGATGAACGGGTACAATTTTACCCTCCTGGGAAGGAAGAGGTAGTAAAGATCCTGAGGCTTCACATGAAGAGATTTGTTAGAGGGTCAGATGACAAATCCTGGGATAACGATAAATTACAAGCTTTAATCAGCAAACCAGAAATACAGCAGAAGGTCTTCTCCGCAGAGAAGGTCCAGGGTGACCTCCACGATTGTTTAAGCGGAGCGGACCTTGCTCTTGCTGCTAAGAGAGCGGCTTATGAGATTGCAGATAGCCCTAACAAAAACGCATATGAGGCTCTCGCTACCGCTTTGTCAGAGGTAATAAGGGACAAGAGTGCACTGAAGGCTTTTGGTAAAGAGGCTAGCACTTTTTCCCATCAAGCCTGACATCACTGAAACTGAAGTCGTTGTCTATCTTATTGATTATGACCCTAACAGAGATCTGCTGATGCGGGCTAAAGAAGTTGGAAGGCCGGACTTTAGGGGAAGAGTGCGCATTGCGTTTGGGGGACTGGCGCTCTGGCAGCACAACTTAGCTGACTTTGCCGATATCGGTGTGGCATGAATCGTTTTGCTCTGGAGGCCTGGCCCAACACCGCGGGGGCAGATCCCAAGTCTACCCTTGGCGGGCGAACACATAGGTTCGCCCCTACGGTGGGCAGCAGGCATTTCCGTGGCAAAATCGAATAGGGGCTTCCAAGTCGTTTGGAACTTGATACTTTGAATTACCGGCTTTGTCCGGGTTAGGAGACAACTATGGCTTTCAATGACATCCGTGAATACTGTGAGGCCCTGGAGAAGACCGGCGACCTCGTGCGCGTCCAGCGCGAGGTGGACTGGGAGCTGGAGGCCGCGGCCATAACGCGGCGCAGCTACGAGACCCTCGGGCCGGCGCTCCTCTTCGAGAAGGTCAAGGACTACCCGCCGGGCTACCGCATCCTGGGTGGACAGCAGGGTACCTACCGGCGGGTGGCCGTTTCGCTGGGCCTGCCCCCGGAGACCCCCATCCCTTTCATCTTCAGGGAGTACGAGGCCAGGGACCAGAAGCCCATCAAACCCGTGATCGTCCCCACCGGCCCCTGCAAGCAGAACATCATGAAGGGGAATGATATCGATGTCCTCAAGTTCCCGGCGCCCCTGATCCACGACGGCGACGGCGGGCGCTATATCGGCACCTGGGACATCATCATCACCAAAGACCCCGATACCGGCTGGACCAACTGGGGCATGTACCGCTTCATGGTGCACAACGGCCGGATACTGACCGGCGATCCGACCTTCACCAGCCATCTCGCCATGGTCTTCCGGGAGAAGTTCGTGGCCAAGAAGAAAAGAATGCCCGTGGCCATCGTCTCGGGGGCCGACCCCCTGTGCCACATGGTAGCCACCGCCGGCTACGGCATCGGCCAGGACGAAGCCGATTACGCGGGCGCCCTGCGCAAGGCCCCGGTCGAGCTGGTCAAGGCCGAGACTAGCGATCTCCTGGTACCTGCCCATGCGGAGATTGTGGTCGAAGGCGAGCTCCTTCCCGACGCCATAGGTGCGGAGGGTCCCTTCGGCGAATATCCCGGCTACCGGACGGGGAAGGCCCGGACGGGCATCGTCTGCGAGGTCACGGCTATAACCTACCGCAGCGACCCTATCCTGACCATGATCGCCCTGGGCATCCCTGTGGACGATAGCTCCGTGTCCGCCGCGATGACGGCCTCCCTGGCCCTGAAGCGCCGCTTGCTGAGACACCAGATTCCTGTGACCGACGTCTATGCCCCCGCCGAGGGCGTTACGCACTTGCTGGTGGTCGGCGTCACTTCAGGCGGGACGAAGGTAGCCCGGGAGATCAAGGATATCGTGACCGCACGCCGGGCCGCGATCAACAAGATCGTGGTGGTGGACAAGGATGTCGACGTATTTGACATGAAGCAGGTCATCCACGCCCTGGCGGTGAAATGCCACCCCCTGCGGGGCATCGTGACCGACGAGGTGGCGGCGGGCAAGGCCAACGAACTGACGCCGTGCTACAGCGAGGAAGAGCGCCGCCACAAGAAGGGCGGCGTGGCCATCTTCGACTGCACCTGGCCGCCGGAATGGCCCAAAGACACCCTGCCGATAAAATCGTCATTCAATGACATTTACCCGCCGGAAATCCAGGAAAAGGTCCTCAAGAACTGGAAGGCTTACGGACTTAAATAGGACGGCAATGTCATTCTGAGCGAAGACGAGCGCAAGCGAGTCGCAGTCGAAGAATCTCTGGCTGGTTTCGCCTGCGGGAACGAAAGACCCTTCGACTTCGCTCAGGGTGACAGTTGACATTGCCTGCGCGAATTGCAGGGACAGATCGGTCAAAGGGAGTACGAACATGAAAGAATATATGACCTTCATTGAAGACCCGGACAAGATAAAGGGCCCGACGGAACTCAGTTTGACCATCAGGGACCTGGAACCCGGTCCCCGGAAATACACCGGCCACAACGTCATCGCCACCGTTTCTCCCTCGCCCATGCCCGGCGCCGACCTGTTGCGGGTGCGGCATACCAATGGCCTGCTGCTGCCGCAGCCCTGGTACATCAAGGTGACGAAGGACATCGGCGATTATCTCCATGAACGGCCTTACGCCGGTATTGTGGACTGATCAACCCTCTCCTCTTTTTCGAACTGGCCGCCACCCACATGTTCTTCGGGACACGATGGCGGGCATTGGGTGACGAAGGCTATCACCGCAAAGCGGCGCAGAGAGCTTTCTCTGCCCTCCGGTTCTCTTACAGATAAAACTTCAAGAGCAATGTTCGGATAGAATAGAGGCAGGCTTTGCGCTAGAATGAATCCAACAATCTTAGAGATAGTAATGGCTACAGCTAACCCGAACACGAAGACAGATCCTAAGATGACAGATGATCAACGGTGGCAAATCGTGCAGAGGCGAGATGGCCGAGATGCTGACTTCGTGTATGCAGTCCGTTCCACCGGAATTTATTGTAGACCATACTGTTCTGCCAGGCTTCCCCATCGAATCCAGGTAGTCTTCTTTTCTACAGCAAGTGACGCCGAGCAAGCAGGCTTCCGTGCCTGTCGTCGTTGCCAGCCTGAGAAGGCAGTTCCACCCGAGTCCGAAATAGTTCGAAGCGTTTGTGATTGGATTGAGAATAATCCAGATGAGCGTGTTATACTAGCAGTTCTAAGCAAGAGATTTAGCCTCAGCGGATATCATCTACAGAGAACATTTAGACGTTGCACGGGAATAACCCCGCGACAGTATGCAGAATCGTGCCGCATTAGCAGACTAAAGGCTCAACTCCGTGCGGGTGAAAGTGTTACAGACGCTCTCTATGACGCTGGCTATGGGTCGACTAGTCGCCTTTATGAGCGTGCAAAAGTGCATCTCGGAATGACTCCCGGCGCGTATCGACGAGGGGGGCGAGGAATGGAAATCACATATGGTCTCACACATTGCAGCCTCGGGAGAGTAATAGTGGGAGCCACAAAATACGGGATATGTGCGCTCGGTCTTGGTCATTCGGATACCGACCTGGAAGCCTTTCTCAAAGGAGAATTCCCTAATGCGAGGATTCAGCGTGACGAAGGGCACATCCGTCAGTCGATCGACGATATTCTTAATTATCTTGAGGGCAAACTAACAAATCAGAGGCTACCGCTAGACATGAATGGTACCAATTTTCAGCGCAAAGTCTGGGATGTCTTGATGTCGATCCCGTATGGTACTACGCGCTCATACAGCGAGATAGCATGCTTGATTGGTCGTCCGGAAGCGACGCGAGCCGTAGCCCGGGCATGCGCTACCAACCCGTTAGCAATTCTGGTGCCCTGTCACCGCGTAGTGCGCAAAGATGGTAGTCCAGGTGGTTATCGTTGGGGAATAAGACTGAAAGAAGACCTGCTCGAAAAGGAATCTTCGGTTCGCTGATACAGCCGAGAAATTCGACTCATGAATTCTGGCTTCTGAGTTCTTCCTTGTTCTTTTTTCTAGTCTGTCATTTTGATTCTTGACTTTTGAATTCTGGTCTCCGTTATGACTCATTCCAATCACCGGCAGGGTACCTGCGCCAATCTCGCCAACGACTTCGTTATCGTGGCCCGTCCGTGGGACTCCCGCAATGCTGAGGCGACTCTAGAGCGGTACCGCGAAATCGGCTTTCGCCACCAACCGGTCAACGTTCCTGGCGTCAGGTCCGCCATGTCGCCGGGCCACCTGGTCTATGACAGCCGGGAAAAGCTGGCCGGTTTCCTCCGGGACATAGCCCCGGCTGACCTGGGGGTTTCGATAACCGTTTCCGGGCTGTTCGACCAGGTTGAGGAGTGCTGCCGTGCGGCCGGCCTCAGCCCCTACGTGGTCAACCTGTCCCTGGGGTTCTGGGGAAACACGGTGCGGCTGGCGGACCGGGATATCCTGGAGATTACGTCCATGTGCGGTCACGGGCGGGTCGCCCCCGGCATGGTACGGGACCTGGCGGGACAGGTGCGCCAGGGCCGGACGGCCTGCGGCCAGGCCGCGAGGAAGATGGGCAAACTCTGCCTGTGCAACATCTTCAACGAGGTCCGGGCGGCTGGCCTCCTGGAAGAAATCGTTGCCCGCGGCGGCGTGGCGCCGGCGGAGGCCTCCGCCGCCAGGGCCGGCGAAGTCCCGCGGAAGGATTACGGGATAACCATCGACGAAGAGAAGTGCAGCAATTGCGGGGAGTGCCTTCCCATTTGTCCCGTGGCGGCGATAGTCGAGGTTGAGGCACGAAACACCGTGGTAATCGATGCCCGGCGTTGCACCGAATGCGGGGTATGCTGGCAATCGAAGGTATGTCCCGTTGACGCCATCGTGGCCGGGGATCTCCGGTGGCCGCGCACGCTACGGGGCAAGTTCCAGAACCCCCACGCCCCCTACCGGGCCGCGCCGCTCATGGCGCCGGTTTCCTCTCCGGGGGAACCGGGCGGCAGAGGGCAGGCCGCCCCGGGTGCCCGCCAGTTTCCCGGTGAGCTCAGCGACGACCACAGGAAGCTGTTGCAGCCCGGAGAGACCGTCATTGTCATCGAGCCGGGACGCCCGCATGTGGGCGCCACCTTCGGAGACGTCCAGAAGATAGTACAGGCATTGCTTCCGGCCGGCCTGAGACTGGACCTGCAATACCCGCCGTTGGAAGAGCGGACCCCGCTGACCGAACTGGCGGTTGACCCCGCCGGAGGGGTCTTCCGGCAGGATATCCTGGAAGAAAGAGCCGGCTGGGTGGTCCTGAAGCTGCTCGTGCCCGGCGGGCAAAGGCCCGCAGCGCTCGAAACCCTGCACCGGGCGGCGGCGCAAAGCGATACTGTGTTCGCCGTTAATCTGGTCTGCCGGGTTGAGGAAAGGGTGTCTGCCCTGATTGACCGCATAGCCGCCGAGACGGGCTTTCGTCCGGCCGCCAACGGCAAGACCAACGTGGGCCTGGGCTGCCGTTGAGGTCCGTGTACCAAAGCGTCCCCTGCCTGTCTCAAAAGCGGTAGAACGGGCATCTTGCCCGTTCGCTCCCGGAAGGCACCAGGACAACGCTTAACCCACCCGGGGGCTGATGGCGCCGGGCACCGGGTGCGCACCCGTAAAGGGTGCGGCTACATTGCCAGGTCCTCGGTCACCTGGGGGAAGATGCGCTGATAGGCCTCTGCGTACTTGATGTGCTTCTTCTCGGAGTTGCGCGCCGCCTGAACGCCCCGGTTCAACGCCACCCGCGTGTAATACTCCCACAGGTATTCCTGCGCCGCCAGTATCTCGAACGCCTTCCGTTTCGTGTCCCACACCGGGGTGATGTCGAGCAGCACCTGGGGCTTCCAATTACACTGCTCGGTCTGATGCGGCTCGAAGAGGAAGACGGGGGGAGCGCCGAGCACGGTTCCGCCGGGCTGGTGTCCGTGCGCCTGCGCCACGATTCGAGCCTCCTGGGCGATTCGCGCCGCCAGTGGATGATCCATGTTGTAGGGATCTTCCAGCGAGTGAGTCAGGACAAACCGGGGCTGGACAGACCGGTAGATATCAACCAGCCGGTCCATGTGAGCCGCCGTGAAGTTCAGTGGGTAGTCGCCGCAGTCGAAGAATTCCACCTCACCACCCAGTACTCTTGCGGCCGCCATCGCCTCGTCTCGACGCAACTCCTTCACCCGCTCCACTGTCATTCCGCGCTCTTTCCACAGACTTGCCGACTCGCCCCGTTCTCCAAAGGAGAGGCTCACGATCTTAACCTTCCATCCCCGGCTGGCATAGAGGGCAATGGCCCCTCCCGCCCGCCAGACGAAATCCCCCGGGTGCGCACTCACCACCAGCGCGGACTGCTGCTGGCCCTGTGTCATGATTGTCCTCCTCGTTTTTCGGAGCGACGGCGGGTGGATTCAGCCGCCTCTTCCAGCGTATCATAGTACCTCACGCCCAGTTTGGCCAGCACCTCCCGGAAACCGTAGAAATCGACGCCGAGCTGGCCCGCTTCGATCTTGCGCGTGGTGTCTTCCTCTTTCTTTTCGCGGGCGAGGGATTTTTCCAGCGCCGAAGGTATGTCCTCACGTTTGACGACGACGACGCCATCGTCGTCGGCGACGATGAGGTCGCCCGGTTCCACCAGTGCCCCGGCGCAGACACACGGGGCGTTAACCCAGCCCGCCTTATTCTTGGTGGTGCCTGCACAGGCGATGGCCGCCGTCCAGACGGGCAAGCCGAGCTTCTGGAGCTTCATAGTGTCTCGCACGGCCGCGTCCATGATGACCGCCTTGATCTGGCGTTTCATGAAGCTCCTGGCCAGCAGCTCGCCGACCATTCCGTGCCTGTTCGATTCGCCTTCGGTGGTGACAACCAGGATGTCTCCCGGCTGGCAGCACTCGACTGCGGCATGGACCATCAGGTTGTCACCGGCGGGACAGACGACGGTGACGGCGGGTCCGCACACTGACACCCCCTGTTGAAGGGGGTTCATGTTAGTGTGAAGAAGCCCGGTCTGGCCCTGGGCCTCATGGACCGTCGCGGTCCCCAGACGGGCGAATTCGTTACAGGTCTTTTCATCGCAGCGCGGGATGGTTCTAACGACATAGCGGTCCATATTATCCTCAGATCAATTCTCCCGGGTGGCGCAGGCCTCCGTGCCTGCGCGGTGGCCGACCGCCCGCAGGCACGGAGGCCTGCGCCACCCTCCTTACTCAACGAGAAAAGCCGGGTTTCGGACGATCATGGTCCTGGCGTCGGTTTCGGAGAAGCCGTTTTCCAGCAGTTTCTCTGCAAACAGTCGCAGACCTTCATCCGGAAACGCGCCGGTGGACACCCCCAGGTCGGTGGTAAGCAGCACGCGGTCGACGCCGATGGCTCGGATCTGGTCGAAAACTGTTTGCCACGCGACCTTGCCGGTGGAAGGAGTGGTGTAGCAATGCTCCATGAAGGCGCCAAGTTTGACCAGTTCCTGCTGCTCCTCAATAGAATAGAACGTGGAAGGAAAAGTCACATGGGTTATAACGATTCGCCCGACCTTGCGCGCCCGCGCCGCCTTTACCAGGGCGAAGGTCTCCGCCTGGGATATGTGACCGGTGGCCAGGACCATATTGAACCTGGCGATGATATCGAGAACGGCGAAGACCTCCTGCTTCAACTGGCCGTTTTCCAGAATAGATATTGAGGGTGAATGGACTCCCTCGGCCCTCATCTGGAATTGAATCTTTGCCCAGTTGGGGAGTTTGTCGGGCGGGCTGTGGGCCAGGTGTTTCTGCTCGTGTTCAGCATCCGACGAAGGGAACCAGACTATCCTGGCGCCCGACCGTCCGGCCATCTCCACCGCGGTGGGGTTGATGCCCCCCACCGCGCTATTCAGCGCAATGCCGCCGACAACATTGCAACCCGGATAGACTTTCCGGATTATCTGCGCCCGCTCCGAGGTACAAAAGAAATGCGATTTGATGGCGTAACCCTTCATTCCCGAGGCGATCACCCGCTGCGCCATCCCGACATCGTCCACCTTCCGGGG
This sequence comes from Chloroflexota bacterium, assembly GCA_016210565.1. GTDB lineage: Bacteria > Chloroflexota > Dehalococcoidia > JACQUA01 > JACQUA01 > JACQUA01. Next base: position 13,062 of record JACQUA010000136.1, on the reverse strand, counting down.
CAGTACGTCCGGCGCCGTGTGCACATGCAGATCATAGGCGTCTTTTAACAAGGCATTCAATTTGACTCCTTAAACTGTCCATGATTAACCTAGTCGTTAATGTCCCGCCAGGGGCCTTAGCAGCAAACCCCGTAGACCATGTTGATCTTTCCCCCGATCGAGATTTCTAGATTCTTTCGGTTCAGATGGAACAGGCAGTTAGTCCATCCTGGCCTCTGGCCCTCCAAAACCAGCAAAAGGGCAGGGGCCTTTGTTCTGTCCCATGCCCCCGGGAACTTGCCTCGCCAGAGCGAATACCCTTTCTCGGGTCGCCTCTTTGCGAGCCGGGCTCCGGGCCTTATTGACAAGACTGTAACCCAAAACGCAAATATTCGACGTGATCTACCGCGTTTGTGTTATTTGACCAGATGGCCAAAGATCTCCTTGGCCATCCTTTCCTTCTCCGCCATTTTGGGCATGAAGTCTTCTTTGTCCACCATTATGTACTCAGCACCAGGCTGCCTGACCGTGATAGGATCGAATTGGTTTGTAGGCGCATCCACTCGAGCACTGGGCATTCGCTGGGCCGTGCTGTACAGCGTCTGGCCCTCTTTCGTAAGGAGCCAGTTGACAAAAAACTTAGCAGCGTTGGGGTGTGGCGCCTTGGCCACGAGACCAAGAACTCCCGAACCGCTCATGATTTCGGCGCCCTCCTTGGGTACCATTTGGGCCAGCGGGGCGCCCGCTGCAATAAACTCCTGAACAGTTTGACTATCGGCCGCAATTCCCACCGGGTATCTTCCTCTTGCCGTCCACTCGACCTGAAGCCTGCGGTCCGTGGCGAGCTCAGGGTTCATTCTGGCAAGATCTCGCATAAAATCATAACCCAACAGCTCGCTGAAAGCGGCAAACCATGAAAGCCCTCCTCCCCCTACCAGAGGATTGTTCAGGGAAATCTTACCTTGCCATCTGGGGTTGAGGATATCCCTCATGGAAACGATCTCGCCTGTTTTGACCATATTGGTATTGATGGTGATGGGAGCGCTGACCCCCCCTGCGAAGTGGAAGAGTGTTTTGTCCTTGTCGATGAAGGGAAGATTCCCGCCAGGCCATCCCTGGGGGTCTTTCGACTCGGGCAACAAGAGTACCGGCTCAAGGCTGGACAACAGGCCGGTTGGCTTAAAAAGCGTCATCCCTGAAGGTGCCCCGGTTATGATAATATCGACCAAGTTCAATCCGGCCTGGTTTTCGCGGACAAATTTTTGTGCGATTTCTTGGTTCCTTCCGGTCGTTGCCTCGAGCCTTAGCCCGTATTTTTGCTGCAAGGCCTCGATCAGGGCTGTCCTCACCGCGCTGCTGAAAGGACTGTAAATCGAGAGCTCTCCTTCTTTCTTAGCTTCCGCTGTGACCCTTTCCCATTCCGACTGCCACCGCTCTCTCGTAGCGGCAGATGGGACAATCGGTGTGGCGGTAACCGGGCTTGACACTTCCTTCGGTTCCGGCCCGCAGGAGAGGCCCTGCCAGGCCACTACCAGCGATACGAAGACCACGATCAGGTAGCTTTTCATTGACTTAGTCCCTCCTGTTCAAAAGGCGCAACAAATCACTTTTTCCACAAGCCGTGCTCCAGTTCCTTTTGACCGGCACTGGCAGCACTAAGCCGCTAGGCGAGTATTTCTTACTCCTTTGCCTGATCTTCGTCGAAGAAGAGCAAGACGCCCTGATTGAGTAGTTTTTCGTGCAGTAGCTTAACATCCAGATTTCTGGGGGTGACCTATGATTACCTTGCCTTCGGCACGCCGGCGAATGGCGTCATCTCGCCTTCTCTGGTGCAAGTCATATTTGGTTTCCTGGAGCTAAGACTCTCTCTTTCTTTCGTCAAGGCGTTCAAACATAGCAGCACTCTGGGCTATATCGTCCTTCCCTGTTACGCAGCTCACCGCCCCCCTTCATCGGCGTTTGGTCACGCTTCTTTAGGAGGGACCAGACGATGCGACCCCGTATTTCACATCAGTTTTGTCTAGCTTCTTTCTTTCTTCCCTCGCGTCGCAGAAACCGCTCAACGTCTGCTATTACAAACGTAATTGCGTGGCGCGGGCAAGCATAGGCGCAATGCCGGCAGTCAATGCAGTCCCTGGGCTTTGCTAGATGAGCCTTGTACCTGACGGCATCAAAATCTAAACAGAATTCGCCGCAGGCATAGATACATAGGCCGCACCCATTGCAAACGGACTTCTCGATTTTTGCTACCATATTGATCCCTCTCTTTGAAATCCTGGTTGAAGCATCCAGGCTCGACTGTGGGCCTGGTCCGCTTTGAACGCTGAATTAATCCATTAGAAAATGAAGTCTTGCGCAAGATGGGAAAAGGTTTCCCAAAGGCTTGGAACTTCGAATTTGACAGTTGGAGTTTCCGGCTTATCAGGGCCTTATCTTGTATTGCTGCAGGGGCACGGGTTCGCTCCACAATTTCATTCTTTCCCCCTCTTTCTTGATGAGCACCCACTTCAACCAGTTCTTGTTGTCCACTTGCGGATAGTCGCCCCTCAGATGATACCCCCGGCTTTCAGTGCGCTGTAGAGCAGCTCTGGCTACCATTTCACCGCTCACCGCCAGGTTCTGAGACTCCAGAACCGTTATTAACTCCGCGGTATTTGAAACCTTTGCACTGTGGAGGTCCTCACGTCTGATCCTGACAAAAGCCTCAATAGCCTCTTTGAGTGTCGCCTCATCCCTCAAACGGCAGAGCTTGCTCCCGAAATGCCTTACCTCCCTTTCAAGGTCCTCCGGTTTCCTCCCCTGGGTTGATTTGAGCTTTTCTATCCTGTCTATTTCTTTCCTCAGACTGGTTTCTCCGCCTTTTGCCTGGTCGATCTGGCGAGCTCTTTCAGCGGCGTATTTTCCCGCCCTGCGGCCAAAAACCATGCAGGCAGCCAGGGCCATTCCGGCAATGCGTGCGGCGCCAAAAACTGCCCCGTGGCCCGCAGACTCCCCAGCGGAATACAGTCCCGGCAGATTGGTCATCGCTTCTTCGCCTATCCTCAACCCACCTTCATAATCGTCGGTACTGGGGCTCTGCAGTTCAAACCGCTCTTTCCTCACATCATATCCGAATTGCTTCATTATCGACAACGGGGTTCTCAATTCCGGGCGCTCCCACATTTCTGGAGAGAGATAGGTGACATCGCCATATATTGGCCCTCGCCCGGCGGCCCATTCCTGCAGGAAGGCGTTCATCTGACTGGGAGAATGACGGCTGATCGTCGACCCACCCTCCTTGCTCCAGGGGTATTTTTCCAGAAACTTCTCTCCTAGCGCGTTGTACAATACGGCTCGGGCCTTGAGTACTATCCCCGCCTGCCCAATCCCCTGGGGGAAGTCAATTCCCTTAGGCTTGGTATCATCCAGCTTTATGGTAATGAATTCCATGTTCATAAATATCCCACCGGCCTCATAGCCGGCGGCGTAAGCGTCACCAGTAGTGACATAGGATTCGGGAGTGTTCTCACTTAATTTGGTGGCGCTGCCCGCTGCCAGCACAGTGGATTTGGCCCTGAAAAGGTAATAACCGCCGCTTCTCGTGTCAATCCCAACAGCGCCTGTAATGGCCCCGTTTCTTTTCAGCAGCCTCGTGATCATAACATTCTCCAGAACCTGCACGCCCCGGTGCAATACCTCCTTCCGCATCACGAGCATCATGAAGGAGCCGCCATGCTCGTGGGGCTTTCCCCCGAAATGAAGGCCCCGCACCTGGTCCGGCATAGGCCCACGGCTGGTCGGCGACGCTGGCAGCTCCCTGAACCAGGAGGCGGCCCCGGGCCAAAACTTTCCATCCGCCTTCTTCTTGAAGGGATATCCCAACTCGTCCAGAAGGACCACTTCGCTGGCAGCCTCCTCCACCAGTAGTTCGGCCATCTTCTGGTCGTTCAAGTAGAAGCCTCTTTCTACTGTGTCCCTGAGCATCTTCTCCTTGCTATCTTCCGGGCTTCCCCCGAGTTCGGGAGGAATATAAGGGGACAAGCCCCCGCCACTGATGCAGCTTGAGCCGCTGACTCCGAGCCTCCCCTTATCCACGAGGATTACCTTCACCCCATGTTTGGCTGCTTCAATAGCCGCCGCAGTGGCAGCGAGGCCCCCACCAATGACCAGGACATCTGCCAGAAGTTCCTGGACGGACTCCTTGCCGTATTTAGCCATACCTTCTCTTTTCTCCTTTCTATTGTGTGCGAAGGATCAATGAATTGAATCAGTATTTCGGACTTCCCCCCGGGCGAATCGCGGTTTTGTGTACATCGTCCCCCCTAAGCCCGGCAGGCCGAAACGCCTGCCGTTGACCCAGGCCCGGGCGACTGCGGAGCTAACTCTGTTGCTAGATAGGATAGCAATGAACCCTGGGTCAGGAGTAAACCAGTCGATCCTGACAACATTCTTCGGGCCATGTGTCGCACCTTCGACAGATACCATGTCACGAAGGTGATCAATACCGCAGTGGATACCTGAGCCGGAGCCCTGAGCAAAGCGAAGGGCCAGTCGAAGAATCTTTCGCCCATTTTCGCAACCAAGCACTAGTTCTCCGGGTCTTGCGGGCGATAATCCCATACGATGCCTGCCGCCTCCAGGCCCTTTAAAGCCCGGTTTTCATAGTCTTTTTGCTCCATGATGGGCACAAAGTCTTCATGGATATTGAAGGGGTTTCCGCCCATGACCTGCTGCTCCCCGTACATCACCGCCCGGGGAGGTATCTGCAACCGGTACCGTTTAAGGTTTTCATAGCAGTTGAGAGTGAGCTGGAGATAAAAGTCCGCGGGCACCGACGGCTGGGTGTAGTTCTTTACCAGGTAGGAGCCGGGCTCGCGCATCCACGGGGTGAAACGGGGATGCACCCCGTGGGACACCAGGAACCCGACGCCCTCAGTGGCGGATTTGACCGCCTCAGCCACGGTCTTGAAGCCGTAGGGCTGGGCCATCTCGATCCCGCAAACCATGGTCGAAACGACGCTGCCATCCCCGAAGATATCCACGGCGTCCACCAGTCGCTTCACCCACTGGTCCCAGCCCACCCGCTGCGCTTTTCCGGGGCAGATCCACTCAAAGATACGCTTGTCCCAGACTTCCAGGTTGAAATGAGGGATGTCCACCCCTCTGTTATGGTATTCCTTGCAGTCTGCCCTGTCCTTGGCGCTGACGGCGAGACGGACGTAACGCCTGGGTCCTCCCGCCTTGAGCGCCTCCACGTAGCGCAGGTAGAATTCATCCTCCGTCAGGCCATTGAGCTGATTGGTGATCGTACCTGAACTGATGGAGAAGGTGATGGGCGAAATGAAGCCGTCTCTTTCATGCACTTCCCTCGCTATCTCGTTGGCCACTTCCACCACCTGTTCTACACTCTTGACGGGCCCCCTCAACGTATCGGCCTTGAACTGTCTCACCTGCCGGGCATTCTCGTTGATGTCGCAGAACTTGCATTCTTCTTTGGCGCCCCAGAACTGGCAATAGCTAAAAGGGACAATGGTGGAACCGCCGCTGATAATGTCCCGGTAAAGAGTGCCGTCCGGAAATGTCTTATTGCCATATTTCATCGCCGGGCGAAAGCCGACGTCGGCGATCGGCACTCCCTCTAGAAGCAGTTTGAGGTGACCATCGATGACATCAATCCGATATGGCGAGTTGGGCGCCAGCGTCGTGTAGACCCGGACAGGACACAGCTTATAAGGCCCTCCTTTGATGAAGTAGTTCCCGGGAGCCTTCATGTACTCCCGGCCGGGCATCGCTGACATGGGGACCTGGTCCTGGGAGAACTTGAGATAAGACTTCTTTTCAGCAACAGCCTGTGCGGTGGCGAGGGCCTGGTCACTGTACCAGACGCCCAGTCTCAGGAGGTCCTGCTTTATCACCAGTACCGGAGGCACATCGGGGTATTTCCGCATTAAGGCTTCGATGGTCTTTAGGCTGCTTTCTCTTTCTGCGACTTGTTGAATCATTTGTCTTTCCTCAGGGATTTCCTTGTGCGCTTGGCGCGTTGGCGTGAGTCGATGCCTGACGATCTAGCGGGTCTTATTAGCAATCCCCCTTCGCTACTTCATCAACGGGCCGAATATTCCGGGGACCACCTGGTGATACTCGGCCAGCTTTAAAAAGGCATCTTCCGTTGCGGTCAGGAAGTATTTGACTGATGGATCACGTATCTCCTCGGGAGATAAATGGTCGGTGGGCACATCCACCCTGGCCATATGCACGTCGTTAAGCCGGCTATATATGGTCTGCGCTTCTCTGGTCAGGACCCAGTTGAGGAACACCTTGCTGGCGGCAGGATGGGGCGCCTGGCTGATAGAGGATATTGCCAGCGCGGCGGTGACGGCGACGCCGTCCGGGGGCGACCATCGTTTGACCGGCGCCCCCGCTCTTTCCATCTCCACCGCGGCCGGCTGCCTGGCGCCTCCCACCCAAACAGGGTACCTGCCCCGGGCGACCCATTCTACACCGACCCTCAAGTTATCTATGATCATAGGGTTGTTCGCAGCTAGTTTCCTCAGGTAATCCGTGCCCTTTATGGCGAAGAGATTGACGATCGTATTATTGAGAGAGGCTTTCAGTGGATCGGACAGGAGAATCTTGTCCTTCCAGCGGGGTTCCAGCAGTTTGTCGTAGGAGCTGATGTCCTCCGGTCTTACCATGGTGGTATTTATGACCAGACCCACGTTAGGACTGAGGCTGCCATAAAGAATATACGACTTCTCGTTGTCCAGAAAAGGAAGTTGGCCGCCGTACCAGGCTTTTTGGTCCAGGACTTCAGGCAGGACAAGCTGGGGTCTTATTGGTTCCAGGATACCAGCGGGCTTGAAAACGGTCACCTGTTCTCCCGTCGCGCCCAGGTAAACGTCTGCAAGATACAACCCCGCCCTTCGCTCCTGAAAGAGCTTCGGATTGAGTTCCGCAGGTCTCCCTACCATCCACTCGATTTCCAGACCGAATTTGTCCTTGAAAGCCTGACCAAAACCCTGGCGCACTTCGGGACCGGTGAAAGACCAGATGATCACCCTGCCTTCTTTCTTAGCGGCCGTCAGGGTCTTCTGCCAGTCCGTTTCCCAGGCTTGTTGAACTGTCCTTTCCCCGGTTTTGGCCTCAGGCCCTTGAATCACCGGCGCCGGCGCCTGCCCGGAAACGCAGGCAATCAGGCCAAAGCACACTACTGCCAGCAAAGTTATGGTCTTAACCATCGAATTTCGCCTCCAGATATCATTTTTGCTGATACAAGGGACGCCCTTTCCGATTCACGCCTGATCCGGCGCTGCCCGCTACCCGGTACCACAAGGCCGCCGCGCCTGTGCGGGGGACAACAGCCCACAGGCGGCGAGGCACTGTGCCATCCCTTTTTTGTAGCAATTCCGCCTGTTCAATATCCGTGACTGACAGGCACGGTGGCCTGTCGTACCGGTTGTCTGCGCCCTTCGCTTCAAACAATGGACCCGTCAGAAAATTGAAACCCCATCCCGGTATTGCCTCTGAATCGCCCGCCCCTAACGGGGATTATGTGTCATGCTCCCGCGGGCCCCAACTCCACCTGATACCCGCGTCCTCCATAGCCTTCAAGGCCCGGTTTTCATAGTCTTCCTGCTCCATCATGGGCACAAAGTCCTCATGGAGGTTAAAGGGGTTCCCTCCCATGACCTGTTGCTCCGGGAACATCACCGCGCGGGGAGGCACCTGCAACCGGTATCGTTTGAGGTTTTCGTAGTAGTTCAGAGTGAGCTGGAGATAAAAGTCCGCCGGTACCGACGGCTGGCTGTAGTTCTTTACCAGGTAGGAGCCGGGCTCGCGCATCCAGGGGGTGAAACGGGGATGCACCCCGTGGGACACGAGAAACTGAACCCCCTCCGTAGCGGACTTCACCGCCTCGGCAACGGTCTTGAAACCATAGGGCTGGGCCATCTCAATGCCGCAAACCATGGTGGAAACGACGCTGCCATCCCCGAAGATATCCACGGCATCAACCAGCCGCTTCACCCACTCATCCCAGCCCACCCGCGCCGCTTTGCCAGGGCAAATCCACTCGAAGATACGCCTATCCCATACCTCCAGATTGAAATGGGGGATGTCCACCCCCCGGTTGTGGTATTCTTTGCAGCTTGCCCTGTCCTTGGCGCTGACCGCCAGCCGTATGTAGCGCCGGGGTCCTCCCCACTTGATCGCCTCGACATAGCCCAGGTAGAACTCGTCTTCGGTTACTCCGTTAAGCTGATTGGTTATGGTCCCGGAGCTGATGGAGAAGGTGAGGGGCGATATGAAGCCGTCCCTTTCGTGAATTTCCTTGCATATCTCATTGGCTACCTCCGCCACCTGTTCCACCGGCTTAACCGGACCCTTCAGCGTATCCGCCTTGAACTGTCGCACCTGCCGGGCGTTCTCGTTGATGTCACAGAACTTGCACTCCTCTTTGGCGCCCCAGAACTGGCAGAAGCTGAAAGGGACAACAGTGGAGCCGTTGGCGATAATGTCCCGGTAAAGAGTGCCGTCCGGGAACACCTTCTTCCCATATTTCATCGCCGGTCGAAAACCAACGTCAGCGACCACCACTCCCTCCAGAAGGAGCTTGAGCTGGCCATCGATGAGATCAATCCGGTATGGGGAGTCGGGCGCGAGCGTCGTGAAGACCCGGACAGGCCATAGCTTGTAAGGTCCTCCTTTGATAAAGTAGTTCCCGGGGGCTTTCATATACTCCCGGCCCGGCATGGCCGACATGGGGACCTGGTCCTGGGAGAACTTGAGATAAGACTTTCTGTCAGCAATGGCCGCGGCAGCGGCGAGGGCGCTGTCACTGTACCAGACACCCAGTCTCAGAAGGTCCTGCTTTATTACCAGCGCCGGGTGCATGTCCGGATACTGGCGGAATAGGCCTTCGATGGTTTTTATGCTGCTTTCTGCGACACGTTGAATCATTTGTCTCTCCTTCTTGAACCTTCCGGTTCAGTACGACACCTGGCGATCCGGCGCGCCCTGGCGGCCGGCCATGATCAATGAAAACCGGTGAACGCTCTGCCATTCTGAGCGAAGCCAGCGTAGCGAGCGTCCCGACACGCCGGGAAAGAATCCTTCCCTCCGCTCAGGACAAGTTCTTTCGTTGGTCATACAGCCCTGACAAAAGACCCTTCGACTTCGCTCAGGGTGACAATGTCACTGAAAGCGAAGCGAGCGCAGCGAGCGTCCCGACACGTCGGGAAAGAATCCTTCGCTCTGCTCAGGACAAGTTCTTTCGTTGGTCGTGCAGCCCTGACAAAAGACCCTTCGCCTGCCCCTTCGCTTCGCTCGGGGCGCCGGCTCAGGGTGACATCTGAGCAATGCTCCTTATAGAGGCGTCTTCGGAGCCATAAGTCCACATGACACCCGCCTTCTCCAGGGCTTGCAGAGCCAGAACTTCATACTGTGTTCGCTCCATGAGCACCACATAGTCATCCTGGGGATTATCGATAAATGCCATGACTCTTAACTCGGGACTGGCCGACATCAGACGGGGAAGATGCAACCCATAACGCTTCCAATTTTCGTAATAGTTACGCAGGAGCCGGAGGTAATACTCCGCGGCCACCGGAGGCTGCTCATTTTTTTCTCGCAGGTATGAGCCGGGTTCGCGCCGCCACACATGTAAACTGACATTCACCCCGTGAGACATGAAGAATTTAATGCCCTCTGTGCTGGACTTCACCGCTTCATCGATGGTCTTGAAACCATAGGGCTGAGCCATTTCCACCCCGGAAACTAATGCCGGACGGACATTACCCTCGCCAAAGATATCTACCGCCTCGACTGTCCGTTTGACCCATTCCTCCCAACCTATTCGTTCCGCTTTTCCGGGACATATCCACTCAAACAGACGCTTATCCCAAACCTCCAGATTGGGATAGTAGGTGTCTACCCCCCGCCGGCGATATTCCTTTGCGGTTATCCTGTCCGCCGCGTTGGTTGCCAATCGCAGGTAGCGTCGGGGTCCTCCCCACCTGACAGTGTCCACATAACGAAGGTAGAACTCATCCTCTGTCAATCCATGAAGCCGACTGGTTACGGCGCCTCCACTCAGCATGAAATTCAGGGGGGCGGGGTAGCCGTCTCTTTCCAGAACTTCCCTGGCTATTTCATCGGCGACGATGGCCACCTGCTCCACGGACTTCACCGGCGCTGTCAGCGTACCAGCCCTGAACTTCTTCGTCTGCCGGGCATTCTCGTTGATATCGCAGAACTTACATTCCTCTTTGACGCCCCAGAATTGGCAGAGACGAAAAGGAACAATATGGTCACCCGCAGCGATAACATCCCCGTATCGAGTGCCGTCCGGGAACAGCCTGGAATAGTACTTGAAAGGAGGCCGATAGCCGACATCAGCGATAGCCTCTCCACCGAGTAGCAGCTTGAGGCGCCCATCAACTACATCGACCAGATATGGCGAGTCAGCAGCTATTACCGCATCAATGATAATGGGGCGCAACTGGTAAGGCCCACCTTTCATGATGAAGTATCGAGGCGCCTTCAGATACTCCTGTCTCTGCATGGCCGCCATTGGAACCAGGTCGTGGGAGAACAGGTCATAAGGCTTCTTGTCAGCCCCGGCCGCAGCAGCGAGAGCGCTATCGCTGAACACCTGGCCCAACCTCAGGAGGTCTTGCTTCATTACGACTTCCCGCGGTATATCAGGATATTCGCGAAATAAGTCCTCAATTATTTGCACACTGCTCGCCTCTGGCGCGGTTCTGGTCACGCTTTTTCTCTTCCTTCCTTCTGTGTTGGACTAGCTGAGTGCTCAACTATTTCAGCAGCGGGCCGAAAATCTCCATCACCAGCTTGTAATCAGACTGTTGTCTCAGGACGTTTTCCTCGGTCTGGAAGTTTACGTATCTGGCTGTCGGGAGACGCATCACCTCAGGAGGCAAGTGGTCGGTGGGGACATCCTCCCGGGCCGTCTGCACGTTGAAAAGGCGACTGATCATGGTGCTGGCGTCTTTGCTCAAGTACCAATTGATGAATACCTTAGACGCGTTGGGATGGGGCGCCTGCTTGAGCATGGACATCGGGATGGCCAGCCCACCAAGATAGGTCCCCTCCCGTGGTATCGGCCTTTTTAGCGGCGCACCCGCTTTGATGTACTCCATAATGACATCGTCTCTTGATCCCACCAGAATAGGGTAGGCGCCCCGAGCCACCCAGTCAGTGGCCATCCTCTCGTTCCGTATTATGACCGGGTCGTTGGCCGCCACTCCTTTCCAGAAATCCGGCAAAAGGAGATTGATGGCGCTGAAGATGCGCGAAGCCTGGCCCGCGGTGGCAGGGTCTTCGAGAACAATCTTCCCCTTCCAGCGAGATTCGTGGAGGTTGTAGTAGGATGTCATTTCTTCGGGTTTCACGAAGTCGGTGTTTATGGTTATCACCTTCTGCGGCGTGATGACGAAGTTAATGATGTAGGATTTCTCTTTGTCGATCCAGTATGGTTCTTCACCGTACCAGGCTTTTGCGTCCAGGATTTCCGGCAGGACCAGCAGAGGTCTTACCGGTTCCAGCACGCCGGCGGGCTTCAGGGTAGCGATCTGCTGTGAAACCCCGCCCATAATAATATCCGCCAGATAGAGCCCTGCCCTCCGCTCCGCCAGGATCTTCGGCGTCAGGGATTGAGCGCTCCCTATGACCCAGTCGATGTCCAGCCCGAATTTCTCTTTGATCGCCTGGCTGATGGGTTGACGCAGTTCGCTGCCTATGCCGCTGTAGATAGTCAGGATACCTTCCTTCTTAGCCGCGGCCAGGGTGTTCTGCCAGTCCTGCTCCCATCCCTGCTGCTGGACCGTCCCCTGGCTGCCCACGCCGGCAGCGGGCGGCTCTTTGACAGTTGGCGCCGGGGGCTGGGCCGAAGCGCAGGACAAGAGAACCAGGCTCAAGCAAACCATTGCCACCAAAGGCATGTTCTTCATGGTTGATCTCCCCTCGAAAGCTATCAATGCGAACGTAATGACAAGAGACCCATCGGTGCAGTACCGTCTAAAGGGCGGTTTCACCGCAAAGGACGCCGAGAGCGGCCGAGACTTTGGGTCCGCAGTTCACCCTTCTTCCCTCTGCGTTCCTTTGCGCACTCTGTGGTGAAAAGTCCGTGCAATCCTGGTCAGGCAGCCTGCGGGGCGTAACTCCATATGGCGCCTATCTGTTCCAGGGCCCGCAAGGCCTGTTCTTCATAATCTTTTTCTTCCTTGAGTATCACCATATCCTGGGTGATATTGTGATAAGCGATCACTTTTAGCTCGGGGCTCTGGCCGGCGCGCCGGGGCAAAGTCATCTTATACCGTTTGTAGTTTTCATAGTGGATGCGGAGGAGTTGCAGGTAGTATTCCAGGGGCACCACCAGCGCCTGCTTCTGGACTCTTTCCAGGTACGATCCGGGCTCACGAGACCAGGCCCCTATGGCAGGGCTGACCCCGCGCGACATGAGAAACTTGATGCCCTCGGCAGTCGACTTCACGGCCTCGGCAACGGTCTTAAAACCATAGGGCCGGGCCAGTTCTATCCCACCCACGAACTGGCACTGGACATTGAACTCCCCGAAAATATCCACGGCGTCCACCAGCCGCTTCACCCATTCTTCCCAGCCCACCCGCTCCGCTTTTCCCGGGCAAATCCATTCGAAAAGATGCTTGTCCCAGACTTCCAGATTGCAGAGAGGGCGGTCTACCCCCCGGTAATGATATTCTCTGAAAGTCGCCTTATCCTTGGCGCTGACGGCCAGCATCACCCACCGCCGCGGGCCTCCCCACTTGACTGCCTCCACATAACGGAGGTAAAACTCATCCTCGGTCAGCCCATCGAGCTTGCTGGTTATGGTGCCGCCGCTGATCATCCAGTTCGTGGTCAGGGGATGGCTCTCCCTTTCCACCACATCCTGAGCTATTTCATTGGCCACCGTCGCCACCTGGTCCACTTTCAGATGCGCCGCTTTCAGCGTATTGACCTTGAACTTCTTCACCTGGCGGGCATTCTCGTTGATATCGCAGAACTTGCATTCTTCTTTGATGCCCCAGAACTGGCAGGAGCGATAGGGGACGATGTGACTGGCAT
>JACQUA010000135.1 GCA_016210565.1 Chloroflexota bacterium | reverse complement strand
CCAAAAACGATTTCCCCGAGGCTGAGCACGAGGTAGATGTGCTGTTGGTTTGTTTGCGACGGCCAAGAACCAACCGGACGGCGGCGGGCCGGCCTGCCCGCCGCCTTCCGGTTCCATCTGATCGCAGCCCCTTGCCACGCGCCTGTGGCCCGGACTTTACCACAGGATATCCCGCGCTCTTTCCCCCGGTTTGTCTGTAACGTTTCAGTTGGCCGCAACGTTTGTTATTATAGACTTAAAAAGGGGGATGATATGAAACCAGGCGTGTGCTGCCGGAGTTCTGCGTTTGCTGGGGCCCTGTCGGCTATTCTTGTTCTCTCGCTGGCTTGCCAGTCACAGCCAACAGCATCGCTACCGCCACTCGTCAGCGAGCCTCCGATGCCGATGACGCCCTCGGCGGCTATGATTGCCGAAGGGAAGGCCCTCTATGCCAAAAGCTGCGTCACGTGTCATGGTCCCAACGGCGAAGGCACCGCGCTGGGGCCCAAAGTCGCCGGACACAGCGCTCTGGCTACCAAAACTCAGGTAAGAAACCCCAGGGGCGAGATGCCTGCTTTCCCCCAGCTGCAACTAAGCGAAGCCCACCTGGAGCAACTCGCCAGCTACCTGGCCAGCCTGGCCCCGCCTCAGACACCCGCCCAACAATGGGAGCAAGCCCCCACCGAAAATATCTATTACTGGATGGCCATGGCGGCCGTCAAAGCAAATGACACCCCGGATGCCCAACACCACCTCCGGGATTCCCTGGTCTACATTGACAAACCCGAATATCGGGCCGGCGTCAACAAGGCATTGGACCTCCTGGCCACCGGGAATACACATGACGCCGGGCATGAGATTGAAGAGTTGGTCGGGACGCCGGCGCCCTCCGGAATAAGCCTGCCGCGCTTCCATATTGTCCTGACGATGCGGGCCCTGAAGGCAAGAGACGCCGGAGAAGCCACCCATCACTTGAAACACTTCCAGACCAGGACCGCTCTGAAGGAAACCCCAACCCCGGTGATAAGAGCCCTGGACTTCATCGCCAAGAGCGATTTCCACGAAGCAGAGCATGAGGTAGACAAACTACTCAGGGGTTAAGCCAAGACCGGGGACGTTCAAGAGGGGCGGGCCGGGGCCCAGGCCCGCCGGGCGGCGCGTTCCCACATCCACCCGGAGCAACACGCCCGGAGCGCTATGCCTGTCGACGCACCGGAACCATCTCACCGTCTCGGGCGTGATCACAAGCCACTCCTTCTTTCAAGCTCCATTTTCGAGCCGGTCCGGGCAATCTGTGCTCGAGCCATCTCAAGTATTCCCGGGTCACCGTCAAGACCAACCACTTCCGCTCGCTTTTCGTGTCTGTGTCATCACATCAGCGCACCAGGCTTATGCGCGCTGCTAAGAACGCCTGAAGGTCTTGTGTGAGATGTGTTCCTACAGGAACATCATGCCTACTTCGCAATAAGTCCCGATCGCGCCGCCAATAAGAAGCGCCACGGCAGGGGCCACGCCTGGCGATTTCCATTTTATTACGATCATCAGGCCCCAGGCCGCCCATATCACGGAGACCACCGTCAAAAGCTGGAAGAGGTGATTCACCAGGGGCCCCGGCCAGAAGAGGAGGACGAAGGAGTCTAATACCGTTGATAAGGAGAGGAGTTTCGCCCAGCCCGGCCAGGTTTTCACCACGAGCGCCGCCAGCCCGAGGACCAGGACCAGCGGGACCAACTCAACAGCGAGATGCGCTAGCTCCAGAGGGTGCGGGCTCTCGCCCGGCCTTCCCAGATTCAGGCGCTAAGGTGCTCCAGGAAATAGAGACCTATTCCCGAGGCCGCACAAAGGAGGGGAAAGGTTGCGCGCCCGGCCCTGGTGTTCGAACGGCCGGACTGCTCCGAAGACAGCAACAGCAACAGGCAAGCCGTCAAGGCGGCCACGCCGCTACCTAGCACCAGCCACCAGGCATAGGACGGAACGTAAAACATGGGGTAGTTTACCCGACGGCCGACTGCGCTGCAAGTTTTGCTCGGGTCCGCCTACCTGGGCATGGGAACTCTGTATCTCCTCACCCCTCGCCGATTAGGCCATCTCATAATGGCGGGCCCATTCCTATCGTCGGTGTTCGCCGCCTCCAAGGTATCCACGGCGCCGATTGACCTGAACAACCTGCAACTTCTCTCGGGCGTCGCTATGCCCAAAGAGGTTAGGCTGTTGACTCCTCTGTTCAACAGTTTTGGCACCGTGGCTCTCGGCCGGCGGCGCTATCTACAGCACCTGCATCTTCTGGCAGCGGCGCGCCTTGCGCCACCGTTTGATTTCGAATTTCCTCATCGCCGGGGGATCGGTAATGCCGGCGATCAGCGGGGTGCATGTGCGACTGGGCGGTGGCCCGGTGCTGCTGTATGTCCTTGAGCTTGCGGGGGTCATGACCATCCTGCTCGGCTTCCTGAGAAGCCGGGATGTATTCGGTCTCGCCCGTTTCCCCCTCATTAACGGTTTCGGCAGAGTACTATCCAACCCCACCCGGAAGCCGTAACCCGTGGCACAGCAAGTTCACTCTTTCAGTCGCGTACAACCCCCGTCCCCGCCGGACCACGTCCCGTTGCCCGGAAATTAGGTAGCGTCACGTATAGATTCCTATCCGCCGTTGTCATATACAAAGGGATAGTATAGTATACTTCAAGCTCGGGGCCTGGATGGTGGGCATGGACCAGATGAACGGGGGCGGCATGAAGATGGACTACAACTACTTCACCATCAACGGCAAAGCTTTTCCTGCCGCCGGGCCATGGACCGTCAAGGAAGGGGACCAGGTCAGAGTACGCCTCGTCAACATAAGTAATCTCGCCACCCCATGCATTTGCACAGGGGTGACTTCAAGGTGGTTGCCAGGGACGGCGAGCCTGTCCCCGTCGCCAACCAGCAGTGGATGAACACCCTGAACGTAGCGCCGGGTGAAACCTGCGACATCGCCTTTGTCGCCGACAACCCGGGGAACTGGGTGTTCCACTGCCACGAGCTGCATCACACCGAAAATGCCGGGATGGAGCCGGGCGGCCTCATCCAACTCATACAGTACGAAGGGTATGAACAGAATACCGGGACGGTGATGACCCCGACGCCGATGCCACCCTCCATGCCCGGCATGGCCCATTGACGGGGTGGAATTTCTGGTTGTTCTGAATGAGCGTCTGAAGAAGACGCCAACTCGACCCGTACCCGACGAAAAAGAAGGACAAAAGGGGTCCCGGCAAGTTTACTTTGCCGGGATTTTGGTGTATAAACTATCACCAAGAACCCGTAACATCCCGAAGTATCCTCTGGAAAGGATGGCAAACATGGCCACCGAAATTGTCCGCGGTAAACTCCTCGGGGTCGACCGTATCGGGCCGAATGAGTCAGCCCTGGTCCTGGAAGTCGCCGAACCCATGAAACCGCTAACCAAGAGAAAAGTCCCCCTCGGCGGGTATCAGGTTACCCCAGACTGGGTGGTGAAAAATATGGGGTACGCCGTGGAATGCGTGGTAGTCAACGGGGTCGTCAAGTCGGTCATGCGATCATACTAATACAAACGCAAAAAAACGGCGCATGGCCGAAGCCCTAGCGGCTTGATTCATCAAGCCTTCCCCCGGGTTTGATAAATCAAACCGCTACGGCATCGGAGCGAATCGCATCATGCGACAACTGTTGTTGCGTTTGTATTAACCCAAATCATGCATGTGCTATCTGGACGCTTCACTTTTCCCCACCCCCGCAGGCTAAAGGACCTGCGGCTACGCCCCGTCCGAGGCCATGCATAATCTGGGATTAATACAGGCGCAATATCTGTTGCATGATGATAAGCATAGAAGGCACCGTTTTCACCGCAAAGAAACGCAGGGAACCGTAGCGACATCCCTTGTCCGCCTTGTGGACTCTCGCAGAGCGGAGCGGGTGTCGAAGCCCCGGCGTAATCAGCCGAGAAACGACCCCGACGGATCGCGGGTCGTTAAGGGATTTGCCACCGTCCGGGTTGCAGAGATGGGATTTATCCCGGATTATGCATGAGCTGCCCGGGGGCTTCACTGCTCCCCACCCCCGCGGGCTAAAGGACCTGCGCCTACCAGTCCACCCGCCGCAGGCACAAGTTGGGATTATTTGACTTGAATGACCGGGGTATTTTTTTGTAGAATATGGCATAGAATTCCTTCAATATCCGCACAGTAAGTGCTCCGCAAACGAAGAATAGAGTATGGCCAACAGGGACAGTGTGAAGACCCGATGAGCCTGAGGAAGAAAGTCCTTCTTCTGACCACGGCGGGCATGGTCAGCATTCTCGGCCTTTTCAGTCTCGTCAGCATTCTCGCCGTACAGAGGAGCACCCAGAATGCGCTGATGGAACGGCTCACCTTCACCCAGCAGCAGGCCAACATCCTGGACTTTGTCTTGAAGGAGATCCGGGAGCAGACAGGATCGCGCCTTCTGGCCAACGGTATGCTCTTGATGAACTCTGGCAGCGGGGTTAGAAGGGAACTGCTCGAGGAATGGCGCAAGACGATGATTGTGGAACCTCTGTACCTGTCCTTGCTGGACGACGCGGGCAGGGTGATCCTGTCCCAGCCGGATAGTCCTTCCCTCGCCGGAACGGACAAGTCGTCTTTTCGCTATATTCAACAAGCCCTCGACACACTGCTTCCCCAAACCAGCGACGCCTATCTCGACCCCGCCCATAATGCCCCCGTCGCCTACATTGGCTTTCCCATCCCGGGCGGTCCCGGCAGGCCCAGGGGCATTCTCGACCTCGCCTTCGATCCCATGTCTCCCGACATACTTCGCTTCATCAAACCGGCAGCCGCCAGCGAGACCGCTCACGCGGAAGTGGTGGACAGCGCCGGGATTGTGCTTTCCAGCACCAGGCCGGAATTAGTTCTCCAGATGAGCGACCATGGTAGCTGGCTGGCGACCCAGGTGAAAAACAGAAATTCTGCCGTCTCCGCCTGCCACAGTTGTCACGATCCCACCCCATCAGGCGGCATGTCAAACGAAGTCATTACCTTTGCTCCTCTGGCGACGGCGCCCTGGGGGATCGTGGTTCGGCAAGACGAAGACGAGGTACTGGCCCCGTCCCGGAGGTTGCAGCGAGACCTGGCCATGCTCGGGTTCCTTTCCTTCTTTGCCGTCGCCTTTGTAGCCTGGGTAACTACCGAGAATGTAGCTCGACCGATCCGGCTGCTCAACAAGACATCCCTGCGCCTGGCGACCGGCGATTTGAGCGAGCCGGTTCCCCTCGTGGGCGGTGGTGAAGTGGCCACCCTGGCAGCGAGTTTTGAAACCATGCGAAACAAGTTGCAGGATTCCCTGGAAGAACTCAAGCAACGGAGTCAGCAACTGGAAAGGAGCGAACACCTCCGCACCCAGTTAATGCGCAACTTGATATCCAGCGAGGAAGAAAAGCGGAAACGCATTGCCCGCGACCTGCACGATGAAACCAGTCAGGCTTTGACCTCGCTGCTGGTCGGACTGCAGGCCATCGCCGAATCTCCTCACATGGAATCCGACGTCCTGACGGCCAGGCTGAACGCCCTGCAGGAAACCGCCCAGAGAACCCTGGAGGAAATCCACAGGGTCATCTACGAACTGAGGCCCAGCATAATAGATGACCTTGGCCTCTTGCCGGCGATCAAATGGTACGCCGAAAGCCGCCTGGAGAATGCGGGCATCAAGTTGTATTTGGAAACCGCCGGACAGGAAAGGCGGCTGAGCCCGGAAATCGAGATCACCCTTTATCGCATCATGCAGGAAGCCATTACCAACATCATCAAATACTCGAAAGCCGAAATCTGCAGCATTACCCTGGATTTTCAAAACAAGGCTGTTGCCGTTCATATCGAGGACGATGGCCGCGGCTTCGATCCCGGAAAGATCATCGCCACGAATTCAGGACAGCAGCATTTCGGTATCCTCGGCATCAAAGAAAGGGTTGAACTGCTGGATGGAACTTTGAACATAAAATCTGAGGCTGGCAAAGGGACCGAGATAGACATTAATATCCCTTATGGGAAGGAGACAGTTGCCAAATGAACAAGAAGATAAAAGTGATGATTGTTGACGACCACGCCATACTCCGTGACGGGATCAAGGCGCTCCTGAGCCTGCAGGAAGACATGGAAGTGGTCGGTGAGGCTGCCAATGGCAAGGAGGCCCTGGAAAAGACCAGGGAAGTTTCTCCAGATGTCGTCATCATGGACATCGCCATGCCCGTAATGAACGGCCTCGAGGCAACTCGGCGCATCACCAAAGAAAACGAAGGCACCAAAGTCCTCGTGCTCACGCAGCACGATAACAAAGAGTACATCGTGCCCATCATCAAGTCCGGGGCCGCAGGATGCATCCCCAAAAAGGCCGTCGCCAGCGAGCTCGTCGCCGGCATCCGGGCGATTAACCGCGGCGAGTCATTCCTCTACCCCTCCGTGGCCAAGACCTTGATCGAGGACTATCTGCGCCAGGGAGAAGCCATCGCCCAGACCGACCCGTACGAGCGCCTTACTGACAGGGAGAGAGAGGTGCTCAAGCTCGTGGCCGAAGGGAGAACGAACCGGGAAATCGCCGAGATGCTGGTCATCAGCATCAAGACCGTCCTCGGGCACCGTAACAATCTGATGGAGAAGCTCGGTATACACAACCGCACGGACCTGGTCAAATACGCCATAAGAAAAGGCCTCATAGACATCGACAATACCCCGGACGAGGCCGCGTAGAACGGTTTATAAGGTTCACAAGGTATAAGGTTTGAAGGTTCAAGGTTAGGAGGTAGGGTGGGTTAAGCGCAACGGCGTGGAGCGGATCGGAGTGGTTGCGCGAACCCACCAGCACTCGAGGCTAATTCCAATAACCAAGTTCCAGATCACAAACAAATTCCAATGATTCAAGTCTCAATATCAAAAGCTGCGCCAACCCTATCTGGCACCCCAACATTCGGATTTTGGGTTTGTTTGGTACTTCCAACTTGGGATTTGGAATTTACTGCTGATGGTGGGTTCGCGCCGCCACCCCTCAACACCCTACCCCATTGGCGCTTAACCCAGCCTACTGTGGTCTAATCGTTGACGCTGATAATGCCGCGCTTGAAAGCGTACTTGACCAGCTCGGTGCGATTATGGATGCCCAGCTTCCCCATGACCCGTGTCTTGTGCCCCAGGACGGTACGGTTGGCCAGCCCCAACATCTCGCTGATCTGCCTTGAAGTCCTCCCCTCCGCCACGAGCTGCAAGATCTCCCTTTCCCGACCGGTGAGCCGGTTGTAGGGATCAACGTTCTCGGTCTGCTCGATGAGGCGCATGTAGTCTTCCAGAAACACCCTGGCTATTTGCGGGTAGAAATAGACACTGCCCTGGTGGACCGCCCGGATGGCGCGCACCAGCTCCGAAACACCGGCGCTGGTATTGACATAGCCGATCGCGGCGGCCTTGACGCTGCTCACGAGGTGCTCGCAGGTCTCGTTCGGCACCAGAAACACGATCTTGATCTTCTCATTAGCCTTCATCACCCGCCGCGCGGCTTCGACCCCATCGATGACCGGCAAGGCTGCGTTAATCACCGCGACATCCGGGCAAAGCTGCACGGCTTTCTCGACCACTTCCTTTCCATTTTCCGCTTCCCCAACAACTTCAATATCCTCCTGTGAATCGAGCATGGAGCAAATCCCTTCGCGGTAGATCGTCTGGGGCTGCGCTACCAATACCTTTATCTTTTCCATCGCGACAATCCCGCTCTGCATCGGATTTAATCAAGACGCACGGGCGCCACGGCGAGTCCCGATCGCCTCGGGACGAACCAATCCCCGGCTATCGGTTCAAACAACGGCGGCCAGTCTCTTTGCTCCGGCGGCTCCCGGCTGGTAGCCATTGGCCTGGGCCTCCAGGTCGAGGCCGGCGGTCGTAATTCTCTCCAGAGGAATCAGGACGTCGCCGGGCATCTGCCGGAGATCGATAGCCTTCACATAGCTCCTGCAAGTTTCGCAAATATACACCCGGTACGGCTCTTTGTCCGAGAGGTAATAGGCCAGCGAATCCGGGGCCTGGTTCCCGCAGAAGGGGCACTCCAGGCGCTGGAATAGCCATCGGGCGTCGCAGCGGCGGCAAACCAGCCGCCTGGAGCCGCCTTTGTCAAGCAGCGACATATCCGGATATCCCCCGCAAACCGGGCAGTAAGGCCGCCGCCACAACTCCTCATCCACCCTGGACATGAGCGTCTCAGAATGGGTCAGCAGCAAGGGCCTGAACGTTACTCCCAGCACAAAGTCAAGCAAAGCCGGCGTGACGCCGGTTTCCAGGCAAAAGGGAGTCAAATCAGCGTTCTGGTACCAGGTCGCACAGACAGCTTCAAAGGCCGGGACCGACAGGTCCATCCCGCCGAGGCATTTGCCCTCTTCCCCAAATTCCGGGAAACATCGCCTGGCCAATGCGATCACCTGCCGGCACAGCGTTCTGACCTCGTTCCAGTCCAGCCGGAGTTCACTAAAAGAAATCAGCGAGGTCCCCAGCGCCACCCTTTCTCCGGCCTGCCGCTCGGAGACCATCGCCCTGATTGACTCCCCGAATTTCGCGGCGTGCCGGTCCTGCGCCTGCTGTTGCGCGGCCAGCAGTTCCCGGAGCCACGTCCAGAATCCGTTCGGGTCGCCGGCCTGTTCTTGTTCTTTCAGCTTCGAGAGTATCTCGCCGTAGACTGCCGGCATTCAGGCCCTCCTTTTTCAGAAAATGTAATTGCGAGCGAAACGAAGCAATCTCCCGGATGTCCGGTCAACTGGTCCGCCTCGTCCGCCTTGCGGACTCTCGCACAGCGGACGGGATTGCTTCGTCATCCCGATGAAATCGGGATTCCTCGCAAAGACGGTGCATTTTCATCCTTCATGGTGCGCCACCGGCGCATCGATGATTGTTAGTTATTTGTTTTCCATAGCTGCCACCCCTACCCTGGCGGGGGCCGGTTCAGGTTCGATTACCTGTTCTGACTCCGCCATGCGCCGGTACCATTTCGCGTGGTGGGTCCGGGCGTAGTCCACCGAAACGGTCCCGCCGACCATGGACCCAAAAGCTCCCCCGTGCTGCCGCATCAAGGGATGCAACACGCTCAAATAGACGTGAACAAAAAACATGGATAGGACGACGATGAAATAGATGTCGTGTACAAAGACACTCCACTGGAAAACCGCGGCGGGAAGGACAGCCTTCAGCCACCACATCAGAACACCGGTCAGCGCCAGTAACGTACCGGAGACCAGCAATATCAGGTACCACAGCTTCTGCCCGGTATTGATATGGTCCTGAGGCGGCATTCTGGACTCATCCCCGAGAAAATAGTAGCCCGGAGCGGCAGCGACCCAACCGAGGTCATCAGTTGTCCAGGTCAGGGCCTCTTTCACCGAAGCCCAGGAAGCCCTCCAACTGGCCACCAGATAGATGGCAGGCGCCAGCATGAACAATATCGCCGCGCCCCGGTGAATGACGCGGCTCCAGCTATCTATAGCCAGAAAGCTGAGGGGCGACAGGTAGAGGAAGATGCCTGTGACCACCAGGGCGACAAAGGAGACGGCGTGAGCCCAGTGCAGCACCCGCGTCCCCACGCGGTATTTGAGCACCCGGTGATTGAGTTGGTTGGCCACTTTTATGCTCCCTTCTTATGGCGGTAGCTCTTCGTTGGTTGCGAAAATAAGCGGTTGCTGATTGACCCCTCCAGCCTGGTTGCGCACCCGTAAAGGGTGCGGCTACTTCTTTGACGCAAACAGCCGGTCCTCCTCGGCCTCATTCTTGACGGTTGCCCGGGCGACGAGATAGTTCAGACCCAGCCCCACCACTGTCAGTCCGATCACGACGGCGCCCACCGGCTGGATGACGCTCTTCCAGGCGATGGCCGCCGCGGGGACCTCCGGTTTGGCGAGCAGGCCGTAGACTTCAGGGGCTTCGGTCAGCACGTTCAATACGTGCAGCCCACCGAGTTCTTTTTCGCCATAAAGACTGGCGTTCGGGAAATCCCGTTTTATCTGCTGCACTCTCTGTTTGCCCGCCACGATCAGTTCATCGCGATTGCCAAAGGTTAGCGCATTGGGCGGACAGGTCTTTACGCAGGCCGGCTCCAGACCATTGACCACCCGGTCCTGGCACATGGTGCACTTCTCGGCCTTGCTAATGCCAGTAACACCGCTACCTCTCAAACGGGGAGTGTCAAAAGGACAGAACTCGGTGCAATAGCCGCAGCCGCTGCACAACTCTTTTTCATAGGCCACGAATCCCATCTCGTGAGAATATAGGGCCCCCGTCGGACAGACCTTGGCGCAGGGCGCCTCGGTGCAATGCAAACAGGCGCGTCTCATAAACAGCCAGTCGACTTTATCCCCTTCCCGGCCGACCTCAATGAACTTCATCTTGATCCACGTGTCAGGGGAAATATCCACAGGATTCTCGTAGCTGCCCCGATTTCTGGTCTTTTCGGCATCAAGACCGTTCCACTGCTTGCAGGCCACCTGGCAGGCCCGGCAGGCCATGCATTTGGTGGTGTCAAAGAGGATCGCCTTTTCGACCATTGGACTAAGCCCTCCTTAGATTTACCAAGAAAGCTTTATATTCGGGCATGTGGGTATTGGCGTCGCCGATATACGGCGTGAGCAGGTTGGCGCTGTCACCGGTCACCAGACCCTGGTAGCCCCAATGCCAGGGCAGTCCGATCTCGTGGACTATTCTGCCGTCGACGTGGAAGGGGCGCAGCCGCCTGGTGACAATGGCCACGCCCTTTACCGTACCCCGCGTATTTTCCACTACTACCATGTCCCCGTTCCTGATGCCCTTTTCCGCAGCCAGTTCCTGGCTTATCTCCACGAACATGTCCGGCATGATTTCCACCAGCCAGGGCAGGTTGCGTGTCATCGCCCCCGCCTGCCAGTGCTCGGTCACCCTGTAGGTGGTGGCAACGTAGGGGTACTTGTCCGGCGACGCCTGTTCTTCAGGCCGCCTGATGACAGATGCCGGGTTGAGCTGTACATTCGACAACAGGTTCTTCACCGGGGTTTCCCAAGGCTCATAGTGCTCCGGGAACGGCCCATCGGCCATCCCCATCCCGAAGAGCCGGGCGACGCCCTCCGGCTGCATAATGAACGGATAAATCTCGGTGGGGGCATTGGCGCCAAAACCGTCAATGACGTCCCCGGTCCATTTCTTCCCTGCGGCGTCCCATTTCACCAGGGCCCGTTTGGGATCAAACGGGTTGCCCTTGAGGTCTACCGAGGCCCGGTTATAGATAATGCGCCGGTTGACCGGCCACGACCATGACCAGTTGGAATACAGGCCAATCCCAGAGGCGTCCCGGTTGTCCCGCCGGGCCATCATGTTGCCATCTTCGGTGTAGCTCCCGGAATACAGCCAGTTGCCGCAGGAAGTGGTGCCGTCCTCCCGCAGTGAGATGAAGTTGGCCATCAGTTTCCCGGTATTCAGGTCGTAGCCGTTTATCTCCCTGGCCACCTGGTTGGGGTCCGGATGATCGCCGTAGTCCCAGGTGAGGCGGGTGATGGCCTCGGCGTTGGGGCCTCCCTCCTGCCGGTAGAGTTCCCTTATCCTGTCCATCAGGTGGACCATCATCCACAGGTCATCCCTGGCCTCGCCAGGAGGCTCGATGGCCTTGTACCTCCATTGGGCCCAGCGCCCGCTGTTGCTGATGCTGCCTTCCTTTTCGTAGGAACCGCAGGCGGGAAGCAGGAACACTTCCGTCTTGATGCCTCGGGGGTCTGTCCCCGGTCTCTTCCAGAAGGCGGCGGTTTCCGTTTCCCAGAGGTCGGAGACGACCAGCCAGTCCAACTTTTCCAGGGCTTTGCGTTCCGCGTTGGAGTTAGGCCCGCCTACTGCCGGGTTCTGGCCCCAGGCCATCAACCCTTTGACGACCCCTTTTTCCATCGCTTCAAACATGGGAACATGGGAGTAGTTGGCCCCGGCCGGAATCTTGGGGAGGCACTGGTAAGCGAATTCGTTGTCTTTAGCAGCGGCATCGCCGTACCAGGCTTTCAACATACTGACCATGTATTTGGGCTGGTGTTTCTTCCAGTTGCCGCTGCGGGGGTCCTTGCTCCCGGGGGTTATCGCTTCCAGGTATTTGGCCAGCGTGGGATGGGCGGTGCTGGGGGTGGGCAGATATCCCGGCAGGATGTGGTAGAGAAAATAGTCGGTAGCGCCCTGGACGTTGGACTCGCCCCTCAGGGCATTGATGCCGCCCCCGGCGATGCCCACGTTGGCCAGCAGGGTCTGGATGATAGAATAAGCCCGGACGTTCTGGCTCCCTACCGTATGCTGGGTGGTCCCCATGGCATACAGGATGGTCCCGGCCCGGTCCGGTCTGCCCGTGGAGGCAAATGCCTGGTAAACCTTCGAAAGCGCGTCTTGGGGCGTGCCGGTAACCCGGGACACTGTGTCCGGATCGTAGCGGGCGTAATGCTTCTTCAGAAGCTGGAAAGCGCAATTGGGGTCCCTGAAGGTAGGGTCTTTCTTCGGAATACCCTTGTCGTCAAGCTGGTACTGCCAGCTCGACTTGTCCCTGTATGTCCGGGCGGCGGCGTCGTAGCCGCTGAAGATGCCGTCATTGAAGCTGTAGTGGGGGCTGATGAGCCACCCGGCGTTGGTGTACTCCCTCAGGTACTCCAGGTTGTAGTTCTGGGGATTGGCTTCTATGTCCTCGACGATGTACTTGATCATCCCCCCCAGGAAAGCGATGTCCGTGCCGGACCTCATGGGGGCGTAGATCTGGGCGCGGGCAGAGGTCCGGGTGAATCGCGGGTCCACGCTGATGAGGACAGCCCCTTTATCGATGGCCTTCGTTATCCAGTGGAACGAAATGGGATGGTTTTCCGCCGCATTCGAACCCATCACCAGGATGACATCGGCATTGCCGATGTCTGTCCAGTGATTCGTCATGGCCCCTCGGCCGAAGCTTTCCGCCAGACCGGCGACAGTGGGGCTGTGTCATATGCGGGCCTGGTGGTCCAGGTAGACTATGCCGAGGGCTCGTACCATCTTCCCCAGCACGTAGCATTCCTCATTGTCCAGGGCGGTGCCGCCGAGGTGGGCGATGGCCTCAGTGCGATTGACCGTCGCGCCACCCGCATCCTTCTCGACAAAACCGGCGTCGCGGGTAGTTTTTATCCGCCTGGCAATTTCCGTCAGAGCCCAATCCCAGGATTTCTCCTCCCAGACCGAGCCGTTGGGCGGGCGGTAAAGGACTTTGGTGAGCCGGCGGGGATTGTCTTCATCGCCCACCGTCCTCAACTGGAAAAGCGATTGCGCTTTGGAACACAGGGCGCCGCGGTTTATCGGATGGTCGGGGTTTCCCTCGATGCTGACCACCTTGTTCCCCTCCCGCCCGACCAGGATGCCGCAACCGCCGGCGCAATAAGCGCAGATGGAGACGGTCTCACCCACTTTTTTGTGCAGAGTGAACGTCTTGAGCGGTGCTCTGGCCAGAGACTCCGGCTTAAAGCGCCCGGTGACGAGAAACCCACCAGCGCCCGCCCCCGATAGCTTGAGGAACTGTCGTCGGTCGAGGTCCAAAGGCGGTCTCCTTTCGTGGTCAAGCTGAAGGTCAGAATACTCGGGTGAAACCAGGGGATTGGCGTCCTGTTTACAACCCAATTATACACATACTCTAATCCATATTTCAAGTCCTTTTCAGACTTTTTGCCCATCTTTTCGAGCAGTTTTGTCTACCACTATCCAACTTTTGTGTCCTCCGCCCCAACACTCCGGCCATGCGTCAGCTATCTCAGGTCAGCCGCGGGGCGCGCGGGTCCCAAATTCGCACCAGATACGAACGGATATGTACCAAACATGTTGTCTCACATCAAACAGGTACTTCATATCCATCTATATAGGTCACAGTGTCTATATATTTTGGGCTTAGGCGTACACTATAATGAGTACAGTGAATGCATAATACAGCTTAGAGGTGGTACATTTGCTAAGGTAAATAATATCGGAGCCTGGGTAACAAAAGATAGGACAACTAAGGTGAATAACCGCAACTTGTCAAACCTCACCAGGAGAGACTTCCTCAGGTCGGCCGGCGCCCTCGGCGCCGCCCTCACCCTTGCCGGGGTCCCCCTCCGTCTCACAACCGCTTCCAATCCCCCAGCAGTTGAAGGCAAAAGCAGCAAAGTATCCCGCCTCGTCCCCACCGTCTGTGGCATGTGCGATTTCAATTGCGGCGTGGTGGCATACGTGCAGGGTGACGTAGTCAACAAGTTGGAGGGCAACTACAACCATTCTCACAGCATGGGTAAAATATGCGCGCGGGGAAGCGCCGGGGTGCAGGTCCTCTACAATCCCCAACGCCTCCAGCATCCCCTGAAAAAGAACGCCGGGGGCAGATGGGAAGGCATATCCTGGGACCAGGCGCTGGGGGAAATCGGCAGCCGGTTGAGAGACATCAGGAACAGCCGGGGACCTCAATCACTGGCCTGGATTTATCACCCCCGTCTCTCACAGGAATGGGACCGGCAGTTCATGAGGGCCTACGGCTCCCCCAACATCTTCATCACCCGTTCTGCAGCCAGCGCCCTGGTCACTGCCTGCCATTACACCCTGGGCGACGTTCCAGTACCTGACCTGGCCAGTTCAAGATACATCCTCATGCTGGGCAGCAACCCGGCAGAAAGCGTTTTCGTGACGGTACTGGCCGACCTGCTGGACGCCAAAGACAGGGGCGCCCATCTGGTGGTGGCGGACCCGCGCCTGAGCCGCACGGCGGCTCAGGCACACGAGTGGATGCCTATCCGGCCGGGTACGGATGGAGCCCTGATTCTTGCCCTCATGAATGTCCTGGTAGCGGAGAAGCTGTACGACGCCGAGTTCGTCGCTCAGCACACCCAGGGTTTCGCCGAGATGACGCCCATCATTGCCGACAGCACGCCGGGCTGGGCTTCCGTGATCACCGGAATTCCGGCGGACGCCATCCGGCGCCTGGCCAGAGAACTTGCCGCTGCCAGACCGGCCTGCGTGGCCGTGATGGGGATCAACGCCACTTTGTTTACCAATGGGGTACAGACCGCTCGCGCCGCCCTCGCTTTGAACGCCCTACTGGGCAACTACAACTCCCCCGGTGGAATGGTACTCCCTCCGAAGGTCCGCGTCGGCCTGAAAATGCCTCCCACCGAGCCTGTAACCGCAAAAAGGGCCAATGGAGTAGGCGAAGGGGCCATCGCTCCGCCCGGAGACGGCATGGCCCATCTCCTTCCGGATATCATCCTCTCGGCAAATCCCTATCCCATTAGCGCCCTCGTAGTGGACGGCTGCAACCCCGTTCTGTCGCTGCCGGACCGGGCCAGGGTAACCCGGGCTCTCGAGAAGCTCGATCTCCTGGTGGTGATTGACGTTCAGGGGACCGAAACATCCGAACTGGCAGACTACGTCCTGCCCGAGTCAACCTACCTGGAGCGCTTTGATCCGGTGGCCGTTTCCCAGCGGCTGCTCCCCGAAGTGGCCCTGCGTCAACCTGTGATCGGGACCCTCTACGATACCCGGCCGGCCCACGAGATCATCTCCGGACTGGCTGGCGAACTCGGCCTCAGTTCTTACTTTCCAGCCAGTTTTGAAACATCCCTCAAGGAACAACTCCGGTCGATCGGCACTACCCCCGAGAGATTGGAAAGGACCGGTGTCTGGCGGCAGAGGGATGACATCGTTTATGGCAAACATGATTTCAGCACCCGGAGCGGGAAGATCCAGTTCTATCTGGACGAGTTCAAGGCAGCCGGCTTTGATCCCTTGCCCTCCTACCACCCTCCGGCGGTACCGTTGCAGAATGGCTCCTTCCGGCTGTTGCATGGCCGGGCGTCCGTCCACACCGGCAGTTCCACCCAGAACGTAGGCTGGCTCAACAAGCTGGAGGAGGATAACGAGCTCTGGATCAACTCCGAAATGGCCGCACGCCTGGACATCGCCGCCGGCGACCTTCTGAGAGTATCCTCCGAAACAGGCGAGATAAGCGTCAAAGCTCGGCCCACGCGCGGTATTCACCCTGACGCAGTCTTCCTCGTTCATGGCTTCGGACACGATTCCCCCATGCAGCGCCTTTCTCACCGCCGGGGCGCCAGCGATAACGACCTGATAGCGGGCCGGATCGAACCAATCAGCGGCGGTCCTGCGCTGTGCGAGACCACTGTCACCCTGGAGAAAACGCGATAGCAAACCAAAGACCAAGAACCAAAATCCAAAACGACAGATCAAAATGCAAAGAGGCCTTCGGCAAACAGCTATCAGCTATCAGCCCGTAGTGACTCCTAACGTCCTGACGCGTCGGGATCGAAACCCTGGCGGTCGATCACGCACTACAGGAACAAGCCCTGTCGCTACGGACTAACTGCTCGTTTCTGATTATTTATGTGTCATTTTGCATTCTTATTGCTCTGAAAATGTCACCCTGAGCGCAGTCGAAGGGTCTTTCGTCTCCACCCATCCGAAAGGTTCTTCGACTCCGACTCGCTGGCGCTCGTCTTCGCTCAGAATGACATTTTCAT
>JACQUA010000123.1 GCA_016210565.1 Chloroflexota bacterium | reverse complement strand
GCGGTCGGGCAGGATGAAGGAAGCGCCCCAACTCCCGTTGGCATCGGCTACGGCCGTAGCCATGATGGAGCCGGGATCGATGGGGATGGTCCAGTCCTTCTCGCCGTTGCTGCCGGCCATCCAGATGGTCACGGCTTCACCGGGGGCCCAGCCAGGAGCAACAAGGGGACCGGCCCCGTCGGGGTCGACACCCCTGGTTCCACCGAGGGCGATCGGGCTGCCGACGATGGCGTTTACCGGGCTCAGCGTGGTGAAACCACTGGCGTCAGCGCCTTGGGCGGGTTGGGTGAAGGCTACGGGAACCAGCACCGCGACCACGATGAACGCAATTGCAAGTCTTATGAGTCTGCTCATCTAGGTTTGTTTGTGTCTCCTTTCGTGAAGTTTCGTGTGAAATCGGAAAACCATGGAGCATCGAGACTCCACCAATGTTTTCAAGGGTCCCTGTCTTTATTCACCTTGCGGCCCTCCTTAGACCCGATAGCTAGCGACCTTAATGCCTCGTATCGAATGCACAGTGGAGAATGGCGAAATTCGCATGACGAAACTGACCGGAAAGAAAGGCCTGGGGCCCAAGGGGTTAGGGCATGGCCGCATGGAAGGAGGTCCGCAGACGTTCAAGCCGGCAAGCGACAGCTTGTAGTCCTGCAAGGTTGATTCCCTCAGACCCCAGGCGTGGAGAGGATTTCTTAACATGTCACTGAAAAACATGCATATTGCAATGAACAGCCACGCCGGACGACGAGGGAGACAAGAAAGCATCCTGCCTGCGCCATCCGTGCGAGCAATTAATCACATAGGATGTGATGTATTGCTCACATTATACAGACAAGTCCTCAAATGTCAAGCCTTTTTGCAGGCTTTTTTCGCGAAATTTGTGGAGAATGTGTGGGTTGATGTGGCCAGGGGCCTACCCGGGGGCTATCAGCGATGTAGCGGCAGGCATGGGATTTCACCACAGAGACACCGAGAACACAGAGACAATGGGACGATACAACTCAGCCACAGTGTGCCGCTAGACCGGTTTCCCTGTGTCCCCGGTGTCTCTGTGGTGAACAATCTGCGCCATCAGTTAATGCATTTGCACTAATACAAACGCAAGAAATGTTGCGGAATAACGCGCGTCATTGCGAGGAATCCCGACTTGTCGGGATGACGAAGCAATCCCACAGATGGCTAGACAGGCCGGGAGATTGCTTCGCTTCGCTCTCAATGACAGCCCGATGCGGCTCTATTTAGTGCGTTTGTATTAATACAAAGGCAATAAATCTTGCATGTTGATAAAGGCAGGGGATACAGTTTTCACCGCAAAGGACGCGAAGGAACGCAAAGGGGAGAGCATAGAGGGAATGGCAAGCCTCTGCGAGCCTCGGCGTCCTCTGCGGTGAAAGCGTCCCCTTTTCGCCGGCGTTACCGGATGTAGAATCTATTATCGCGGATTATGCATGCGCCGGGCGGGGCGTAGTTCATGGCTTTAGCCTTGCGGGGTGGTCGACGTTCCCGCCCGCTGAGCTGAAGCTGTGCACCACACCCCCCGCGCCAATGCTTAAAATGGGATTATTGCGTGTGTATTAGTGGCTATTCGTGGCCACAACCTTAGGAGTCAACGCAGGAGTACGGTTCGTTTGGGAAGTTAGCGCAGGTGGGGGCGTGGGGGGGGAGTTGTTCGCGGGTTGCCAGGGGGGGGTGTGTCGCCTAATCCGTAGCGGCACGCGGCAGCGTGCCAGACCTGGCGTCAGGCTGCGGCCGGTGTCCGCTGCCGCAGTGGTGCAGGGCGGGGAGGCTTCTGTTCAGGCTAGCGGACATTGGACGGGCAGGGCTGGCCGATGACGAGGGCTTTCCGATAAATGCCCCAGAGAAGGGCGCATCTTTCGGCTGGATCGAAGCTGCGGTTGCTCAAGGCCCAGATCGTCACGGTGGCCTGCACCATGCCGAATAAAGAGGTCGCTACGGCTTCCAGGTCGGTATCGCTTCTTATTTCTCCCGCGGCGATGCCATCGGACAGGATGTCTTTCAACCGGCCAATGTAATTCTGGAGCGTCTCCAACACCCTCTTGTTGAGCTTCTTGTCGCCGAGACTGACGATTTCAGCGATGACCAGGAAAGACACCCCGCGTCTTCTCTGGATGGCAGAGAAGTGGTTTTCAAGCAGTCTGTCCAGTGCCCGTAAGGGACTTTGATGGGCAACTCCAGGTTCGGGAATGAGATCCGCCATCAGATTATCTTCAATGTCTTCTACCATCGAGAACAATATGTCACGTTTGCTCTTGAAGTGACGGTATATCGCGGCTTCAGAGATGCCCACTTCCCTGGCGATCCTGCTGACCGTTATGGAATCGCTGCCGGAGGTGCTGATCAGCTTCCTGGCAGCATTGATTATCTGTTTGCGCCGTACTTCCGAACTCTCATAGTTGGAGGACATGGTAGAAAGTTCCTTTCGGCCCAAATTCGTTGTGATGGCCACGCCCTGATTGCGGGTGGCCGGTTGCCTGGGACCGCTCGTTATTCCGACTGAGTAACCGCTAACTAACTCACAACGACATTTCGGGGAAAAGGATAGCGGTGGTAACGAAGGATTGTTTGACTCTCCCGATTCTATCGGGACTTCGCCTGCTTTGCTCAGAATGACAGGGAAAGATTCTTCGACTCTCCCGATTCTATCGGGACTTCGCTTGCTTTGCTCAGAATGACAGGGAAAGATTCTTCGACTTCGCTCGCTGCGCTTGCTTCGCTCAGAATGACAGGGAAAGATTCTTCGACTTCGCTCGCTGCG
>JACQUA010000121.1 GCA_016210565.1 Chloroflexota bacterium | reverse complement strand
GATGTCTTTGAAGATGTCTTTCACCGCCGGGCTGGCGAGGCCGAGGGCCATAACGTGATGCCACATGTACTGGATGGAGACGCCCATCTCCCTGGCGACGGACTGGTTCAGGATATCCTTCAATTTATCCTCCACGGGAATGTCCTCCTTTTCGAATGCTGAGGACGCAGCAGCAACCCGACTATTATAGCAGAGTGGAAAGGGAGAAGGAATAGACGGACGGCTAGCTACGGGCAGCTAGCTATTGGTGACGGCTAGCTGTCTTTTTCCAGAAAGTTGATCCGGAGATTGAGACCGGAGCCATTTTTCTACGGTCAAACTCGGCTTCATCTTCATCATTCCGGCCAAGCACATGTAACAGAGGGTGAACAGGCTTGCACCCATTCAACTCGTGGCCTCCCGACGCAGGATTTTGAACGTCAACCAACGCTACCTGGGCGAAGGCTTCGACATACCCCATCAGAAGAAGTCGTGCGTCTGCTCCGAGTTCCGCTCGTCGCGGTCACATTGGTCCCGGCAGGAAATCCAGACAGGAGCCCCTTTACTCGGCGAGTCTCGTCGTTCAAAAGGCCAGCCATCTGGCTTGGCGTCATCATGTCCCGCCGAAGTTCAGGCCTAATATGACCAGGTCATAAATGTCTACGATTCCGTTACCATTAAGGTCGGCATTGGCGTTGAAATCCGCATCGCCGCTCCGCTTATTGAAAGATGCGGTGAGCAAAGCCAAATCCGTGATGTTCACCACCCCATCCCGGTTGACATCCCCTGGTATGTACCCCGGTGTTGGACTTGGGGGTGGCGATGGCGATGGCGTCGGGATGGGCGAAGGTGAAGGAGAAGGCGATGGTGCTGGACTTGGCGATGGCAATGGCGTCGGCGCGGGTGAAGGTGTTGGCGATGGTGTCGGGATGGGTGAAGGAGAAGGCGATGGACTCGGAGAGGGCGATGGGGTTGGCGATGGTGTTAATGATGGGGTAGGCGTAGGGGAGGCCGTTGGAGAAGGTGTGGGGGTTG
Organism: Chloroflexota bacterium; assembly: GCA_016210565.1. Taxonomy (GTDB): domain Bacteria; phylum Chloroflexota; class Dehalococcoidia; order JACQUA01; family JACQUA01; genus JACQUA01. The sequence goes on along the minus strand of JACQUA010000121.1, from coordinate 2,115 downwards.
GACCGGGCGTGGGAGTAGCCGTGGGGGGAACCTGGGCAAAGTTGGCGGTGATACTATAGTCGCCGTTCATGGTAATAGTGGTACTGGCCGCCCCCGGGGCTGCCACCGACGCTATGTCACCCGTCCAGCCGGTGAACCGCCATCCGGGGGCTGGCATCGCGGCAATACTGACCGTCGGCCCCCACAGGGACACGTAATTGTCCCCCACTGGCGGATCGGTGCCGCCGCTGCCGTTCAATCCCATGCGCAGGACATACGGGGTCGTGAACAACCGTTCCTCCCCGTAACTGAATTGGTACCCCTCGGCGACACCCCAGGGTACGCTTCCTTCCCCTACAGCGCGGTAATGATACAAAGTGCCCGAACGCAGGCTACCGACCCGGCCGCTGAATGTACCCGGGGCATCCTTCAACCCGGGAAGTTGCAGATCAAGAACCCGGTCATAGAGCGGATGTATCCCGAATTGAAAATAGGTCCTGACCGTTCCTGACGTACCCATCGATATCAGTTCTCCGTTGAAGGTCGCACGCCATTCGAAGGAAAAAACGGGCCAGAACACGGCGTCAACGTCCGTAGCAGGATTGGTAGCTACCGTCGGCGGGGTCCCGGGGAGGGTGGTGAAAGTCACCGACGCCGATGAAGTGAGGTTGCCCCCGGCGTCAGCCCAGACCCCAAAAGTATAAGTTGTCTTAGGTACTAACCCCCCAACAAACGTACTGAATGTGCCAGGGGCGGCCATTGGTTGACCAACCCCAGGGCCCCAAAAAGTCGAGAATCCGACAGTAACGCTTTCAATTGGACCCCAGGGAGTACTGCCCATAGATGCCAGTTCCCCGAGCAGGATTGCTGAATTGTGGGTAACATTGACTGCCGAGACGCGTACCACCGGTAGTTCGTACTCATCTGCCGCTGCCTGTTGTACCGGTGTGACCAGCAGCGCCAACAAAGTAAGAAATGATACGAAACCCCTTAGCCAGACGCCTGAATTCCCGGTGATTCCAAATATCCTGATCATAACTCAGCCTCCTTTATCCCACCCGGGGATCCTATCATTATAACCGCCGGCGCCGGCCACTTCAAGACGGCGCGCGTCTTGTGTCTTGGGTCAAGAGTGAGGAGTCTTGAGTCAGAGCCGGCTTTCAGGAACCGGCTGCCAGCGCCGAGCTATCGGCCCCCCACGCACTCGTTTTTACCCGCGTCCTGGGCGCTGGACACAGAGGACTCCCTGTCGTACGGGAAACAACGTTCCGCGGGCGGAGGAAATGCCCAGGATGGGTTAATCGCCAAGGGGTTGCGGGGCAGAGGAGTGGCGGCGCGAACCCACCACCGGTGGTTCGGGCTCCCCGGGTGAGTTCGGACGGGCAAGGGTGGCGTTCTACCGGTACCACAGGCCGCCGTGCCTGTGAGCCGCGTCCCGACGTGTCGGGACGGCAACCCTGAAAGGCAGCCGGCTGGCAGATATTGGAACCGGGGGCACGCGGCAACGTGCCGCTACGGATTCGGAGCGGGCTGTTTTCATCCTTCATGGCGCCCCCTGCAGCGCGGCATGGCGGATTGCCACGATAGTGTCATTGCGAGCGAAGCGTGGCAATCTCCCGGGTGGCTTGACAGGCCGTGGGATTGCTTCGCTTCGCTCGCAATGACGGTCCATTTTCATCCTTCAAGGTACCGATGAAGTTGGGATGGCTGATTGATTAGTCATTCGGGTTTCGTCATTCGTCGTTCATGGTTTGAGTTCCGAGAGCAGCACAGAGAAGGTATGATAATGCTCTTCTTCTTCGGCCAGCACTTTCTCGTAGAGGAGCCGGGTCACCGCGTCATCCGCCTCCCGGCACAATCTTATGGCTTCCCTGTAAAGTCTCAGGGCGTAGGTCTCGGCCTCGAGGTCATCCTGCAGCATCTTTCTCAGGTCGCCGCCCATCTTGATTTCCGTGGGTTTACTGGTGGGTATGCCTCCCAGGTAGAACAGGCGCTCGGCAAAGGCTTCAGCATGCTTCATCTCGGTTATGGAGATGTCTTTGAAGATGTCTTTCACCGCCGGGCTGGCGAGGCCGAGGGCCATAACGTGATGCCACATGTACTGGATGGAGACGCCCATCTCCCTGGCGACGGACT
>JACQUA010000012.1 GCA_016210565.1 Chloroflexota bacterium | reverse complement strand
CAAATCACATAACTTTGTTACAACGTCGAATATTCAAATGCCAAAAGGGGTTCGGCCGGTTTGTTCATTTGGGATTTCGTCATTAGAATTTGCTCTGAAAATGTCACCCTGAGCGCAGTCGAAGGGTCTTTCGTCCGGCGCCCCACCTCGAAAGATTCTTCGACTACGCTCGCTTCGCTCAGAATGACATTTTCATCGTTCATTGTCCCGACTCGTCGGGATGGCCGATTGTTTGGGTTTTGGAAATTTGGTTATTGGAATTTCTTACGTCCGCTTGGTGGGTTCGCGTCCCGATTGTATCGGGACGCTTAACCCACCCTACACCTGTTTACCAAGGAGGTGATGTAATAAGTTTGTGACTTTTGAAAAGGGTATTTTATGACTTTGTAATGAGGGCTTTCTATAATGGGAGTATATGCAAAATTGAATATGCAGGGCGCTGCAGAAAGGTTAGGTCGCGGCAATTACCATGTCGTGGTATAGAGACCTGATTATCATCATCGGTGGCTCCATAGCCACCCTGGCGCTGGTACTCATTACCGTTATGGTCTTCCTCCTCTGGAGAAGAATGGGGCCGCTGATCAGTTCCATGGACGCGACCGCCAAGACGATGGCCGAGGTCTCCTCTCAAATCGTCAACCCCATGGCCAGGATCCTGGCAGTTTTTCAGATAATAACCAGTGTCATGGACACGGCAATCAAACTATTTCGAGATAAGGGAAAAGAAGGAGAAAAACATGTCTAGCAAAGATACCCTGGTCGGAGTGGCCATCGGGTTGCTGGCCGGCGCGGCCGTCGGCGCTGCCATAGGCATACTCTACGCCCCGCGCCCTGGCGCGGAAACCCGGGACATTCTTGTGGAAAAGGCCCAGACGGTCAAGGAGAGGGCCGCCGAGCTCGCCCGGAAAGCCATGCGGAAGGAAGAGGCCGAGGTGGTCTGACGCGCCAGTACGAACGCGATAAATAGCGACGCATTGTTTCACCGCAGAGACGCGGGGGGCGCAGAGATGGCTATCAGCCGTCAGACCGCCCCGCCCGGGCAGGTGGGACTGAAACATGTCCCCGCGCAGGCGGGGAGCTGACTAGCTGATGGCTGACTGCTTTTGCTCTGTGTTCTCAGTGCCTCTGCGGCAAATTTCGTCCTGTCGTGATGCCCGCATCTCCGGCGCTCGATACAGGGCACCTTTTCAGATCCGGGACATACGGCCGGCCGACGGGCCGGCTATCTGAAGGCAAGGCCAGGTGAGGGTGAAAAGCCTTCAAGCCGGCGCTTGTACTTCCATTGCGCGAACGGGCAAGATGCCCGTTCTACCGGTTTTGAGACCCCGATGCATCGTGGCGGCGCCGGTTAACGGGCAGTGAGATTCTTCATCCGGGTCGCGTTATGTGGCGGGGGATGAGGCTGCGCCGGAGCTGTAGCCGAACGAGGACTTCCCTTTGAAAAAACCCTGGAGTGTGTTACTGGCGGGAGGCATCGTGGGGGCGGCCCTCGCCCTGGTCTATTTCCTCAGAAGCGTCCTGGCGCCCTATGCCCTCGGCCTGGTGCTGGCTTACATCCTGGCGCCTCTGGTTTCCTGGACGGAGACCCGTCTGCCTTTCCGCCGGCCCGGGACCAGAAGATTTGTTTCCATTGCGGCGGTGTATGTGGTGGGCCTCGGACTGATGGTCGTTTTCATCGCCTACATGGTCGGAGTGGTGGCCGGTTCCTTTTCGGCTCTGGGGACCAGCGGCCCCCGCTATGTTCTGGTGGGCATCGATACTTTGCAACAGTGGACGGACGGGCTGAGGCGCGAGTTACCCACCGCGATGGTGCACCAGGTCGACCTGGCCGTGGATGAAGCCGGGATCGTGGCCGCCAACGCCATCCGGGGAGCGGTGGCCAGAAGCATCGCGTTCATCCCCGAGACCATAAGTCTCATACTGGGCTACCTTTCGCTGCCGATCTTTCTGTTTTATCTTCTGAAGGACTACGAGGGCCTGACCGACGGGTTCTATTCGGCGGTCCCGGACGGGGCTTACGCCCACACCAGGAATGTGATCGCCATCATAAAGAACGTCATGGGGCGATCGGTCCGCGCCCTGATGGTGGAGGGCTTTACCATCGGTCTTCTTGATTTCGCCGGCCTCATGGCGCTGGGCATCCCTTTTGCCGTGCCGCTCGGCGTGTTCGCCGGGATCACCGAGGTGATTCCCGTGGTGGGCCCGTGGCTCGGGGGTGCGGTGGCGGTCACGGTGGCGCTGGCCACGGTCCCGGAGAGGGCTGTCTGGGTGGCGGTGCTGTTCTTGGGCGTCCAGGTGGTAGGTAATGTGTTCCTTTCCCCGAGGTTGCAGGGGGGGTTCCTCCGGGTCCATCCGGCGGTGGTCATCATGCTGATTCCAATCGGCGCCCAGATATCAGGCATACTGGGCATGATGCTGGTGGTGCCGTTTACCGCCACTGTGGTCGAAGTTTACAAGTACGTCTTTAAGAGATGCAGCGGCGAGTGCGAGACAGTCTAAACCAGTCGATAGCCAATCCGTAGCGGCACGTTGCACGTGCCCTCGGCAGTTGGGACTCGATAGTCAATCCGTAGCGGCACGTTGCACGTGCCCCCGACGGTCAGGCAGCGGTAAAGCGGTCGGCGGTCCGGGGGGGAGGGGAATCTGTAATCTGTAATCTTCCAATCTGCAATCTACCTGACCATGCCGAGGAAAAACCTGTGGAACCTGGTGTCGGAGGTAAGCTCGGGGTGGAACGAGGCGACCAGGATGTTCCTCTGCCTGGCGGCCACAATCGGGCCCTCAGGTAACCGGGCGAGGATTTCGACGCCCGGTCCGGCTTTCTCGATGTAAGGCGCCCGGATGAAGATGGCATGAAAGGGTTCGGGGCCGAGGGCGGGGATGGCGAGGTCGGTCTGAAAACTATCCACCTGCCGCCCGAAAGCATTCCGTCTTATCTCCAGGTCGATGGCTTCGAGCGGCGACAGAGGCAGGGTGGGTACTTTGCGGGAGAGCAAGATCATCCCGGCACAGGTGCCAAATACCGGGAAGCTATCCCGGGCGAGGGCCGAGAGCGGCGCCCGCAATTTGAACTGGTCCATCAGCTTGCCAATGGTGGTGCTTTCGCCGCCGGGGATGATCAGCCCGCACAGCCCCTCCAGTTCCTGCGGCAACCGTACCGCGACCGCTTCCACCCCCAGCCCCTCCAGCACCTGAATATGTTCAATGAAAGCCCCTTGAAGGGCCAGGACGCCGATCTTCATGTCAGGCCAAACCTGCCGGCCGTCATTGCAAGCCCCGATTTCGGCGGGGCGAAGCAATCTCCTCCGCTCCGCGAGAGTCCGCAAGGCGGACAAGGCGGACCGGGGCATGGGGAGCTACCTGGTCATTCGTCATACGAATTTCGTCATTCTTGGTTCTACCAGCCCCTGGTGGCCAGCAGTTCCTCTTTCGGGATGGACTTCATCTCCAGGCCGGGCATGGCTTCTCCCAGGTCCCGGGAGACCTCGGCGATGATTTTAGGGTCCTTGTAGTGGGTGGTGGCCATGACGATGGCCTTAGCGCGGGCCGCGGGATTGCTGGACTTGAAAACGCCGGAGCCGACGAATACCCCGTCGGCGCCAAGCTGCATCATCAAGGCCGCGTCGGCAGGGGTGGCCACGCCCCCGGCGGCAAAATTGACCACCGGCAGCCGGCCCAGCTTTTTCACCTCTCGGACCAGGTCGAGGGGGGCGCCCAGGCTTTTGGCCTCGGCTGCCAGCTCGTCATCGGGCATGTTGACCAGCTTCCGGATGCCGCCCATGACTGCCCGCATGTGGCGCACGGCTTCCACGATGTTGCCGGTCCCGGCTTCTCCCTTGGTGCGTATCATCGCCGCGCCCTCGGATATGCGGCGCAAGGCTTCCCCCAGGTCCCGGCAGCCGCAAACAAAGGGTACGATGAAATCGTGTTTCCAGACGTGGTGACTCTCATCCGCCGGAGTCAGTACCTCGGACTCGTCGATGTAGTCGACGCCGAGGGCTTCGAGTACCTGGGCCTCGACGAAGTGGCCGATGCGGCACTTGGCCATGACGGGAATGGTGACCGCATCGATAATGGCCTTGATTATCGAAGGGTCGGACATCCTCGCCACACCGCCCGCGGCGCGGATATCGGCCGGTACCCGCTCCAGGGCCATGACGGCGCAGGCGCCGGCCTCTTCGGCGATCCTGGCGTGTTCGGCGGTGACCACATCCATGATGACCCCGCCCTTGAGCATCTGAGCCAGGCCGGACTTGACGACGGGAGTTCCCTTTTCCATTTTCATCTCTCCGTTAGCTTTTTGTAACCGAAAGATTGCTACACCCGGTATCACAGGCCTCCGTGCCTGTGGGCGGAGATCTCCATCCTACATGGTGACTGGCTGACCGGGCATTAAGCGTGAATCCGAATACTATTTTATGTTATGCGGCGGGAATTGACAAGCGGAGGAAGAAATGACGAAACCCGAATGACGAATGACCAAACCCGGCCGTCGGACCGCGGCGGCTCAGTGGGGCACGACAGGGAGTCCCGAAACGCGATATTGGTCATCTGCCGAGCCGCCAACGCGCATCGGTGGAGAGTGAAGCCTGCTTCGCTGCTGCTACCCCGATCGGGTTGGTATGTAGACTTTCCTGAGAGGAATTAGAGCCTGATATTCAGGCTCCAGCTTCTCATAATGCTCCAAGAGGAGTCTTACGAACTCGTCTCTATCCATTAAGGTGATATGGGTGTGCCTGTCAGCTTCCGTTTTAGCCTGGTTAGTGAAGTCGCCCGTGGAGACAAACAGGCCATTGTAATTCTCCCCTTTCGTCGCCCCTGCTAGCTGCTGCACCTCCGGCGCTCCGGCTGAACCTTTGCGATGCTTAACTTGTACTCTGATGCGAGGCGACTGGAAGCCCAGGGCGTCGGGGAATGCCCTTATATCCACTCCGCCGTCCGCCCCGGGGGCGCTCACCCGCGTCCTGAAGCCCATCGCCCTGAGAAGCCCGGCTACCAGTTGTTGAAACTCGTAAGGGCCAATTCGATTCATCAGAACGTCTGATATCATATCATCGGCTGTTGCCTCCACCTCTTCGTGATAGGGCGCCGGCGTGTCTGGCGGCGGCGGCCCATTCCCAGGCTGTTTTGTAAGAAGCCCTTCGACTTCGGACAAATGGTCGCTCACCTGAAATACGGTCGCCAACCCTCCCAACGACCTTCGTAGCCCTGCCGATAGGTCATCCCGGGAGACTTTCTTTGACCACTTGACCGGGCGTATGTTAGGGTAGTCTGTGGAGACTTGACCGGGATTGTGAGTGTAATCCCCCGTGACCTCACCTATGAGGACTTCGAGGGACGCCCGTAACGGGCTGACGACAAGATCACCCTTGCGCATTTCTCGGACGAACCTATAAAGCTGACCAGCACCCATAGCGCTCCGCGCGCCGGTTTCCCCGTAGATGGACTCATGTCTTTCTCTGAACTCCTCTCGCTCCTTGAGTTCCTTCAGGTCGCCCATCTTACGCCATCCAATCGCCAACACCGACGCTTTTTCTACCTTGTCCTGTATTTCTTCGCCTGCCCTGACGACCCAAGCTTCACGTTTGGCCATGATTTGCCTCCTTTTTGGGCAGTAGTTTGAACCGATGCATGTTGGTTCCTCGCGGGGGTGCCTACAACGTTATTCTTGCTGTCTGGGTCTTTCGCATAACCCCTCATAATACAAATGCACGGAGTGGCCACGCACGCCCCAACCCGTAGCGGCTTGATTTATCAAGCCTTTTTCGGTTTGATGAACCAAACCCCTACGGTATCGCAACCGTCCGCGCATTCGGGAATTATTATTGTGTTTGTATCAGCCCCGCCAAGATTCGACCGTCATACCGGCCACCCGCGGATCTTCAGTCCTTCCAAAAGGAACTCAGGGCGCGGCCACTCTTTCTTGCTCGAGGGCAACAGGATTGTGTGGCACTCCAGCGAGCGGACGACGTCTTCGCCAAAGGCAAGATTCCTCTCGTGCAAATCCTTCAACTTGGAATCGTTAGCGATCACATGATAGTCGCCCCTCACCCCTATTAACGCATCATCATATGCGCCGTGATGGAGTCGGCATAGAGCCAGGCCGTTACTCGTCAGGTCGCTGCTTCCCGGCGCACCGACGGGTATTATGTGAGCGGCCTGGACCAGCTCAAGTTGCAGGTGGCATACGGCGCAACGATGGGAATAGGCGTTGAGCACCCGAATGCGGAAGTCCCTGTGCCTCACCCATTCCGTAACCGTTTTCACAACCTCCCGTCGTACACCGGGGACGGCTTCGGTATCTTCGGCAGGCGGCTCGCTACCCTTGCTTGCCAGCTTTAGCAGCTCAACCTCTTTGGGCTTTCTGAATCGGTGAAGTAGTCCCTGCCGCAAGACGTAATTCATGAATTGGTCCGGCGCGAAAGCAGCTACGATTTCGTCGTTGCCCCTGCTTTGAAAGGCCATACCTGCCGTGGCGCCATCTTCCAGGGTTGACTGCCTGATCTGTATTGATGGAGACCCTGTGGTGAAGGTGGCGTGGCGCAGGACATCGAATGCGGCGAAGCTACCAAGTTCCTCGAACCATCCCAATAGCAAGGTCTGGCAATCTTGTTTGACAAGGAGAGGCGATACGACCCCTGTAAGTTGGATACGATATTCGCCTGACGGCCTGATTCCCGGTGGGCCGCCCGGAGTGACGTTCCACATATATACCAGAAGGGACTTGCTCTCGTGCCCGTACATTGCTGGCGCCTGGAGGGATACCTTCAGGTAAGTTCCACATATATACCAGAAGGGACTTGCTCTCGTGCTCTTCTTTGGCAGCTACAATGCGGAATGGATGTTCTGGGCTCAGGATTATCGGCCGCCAGCCGGACGTTTCTATTGCCGAGCAGACCCGGCTAAGGAGGTCAGGCTTGCTGAGAAGAGGCATCAGGCCCTGTCCGCGGCTGGCGCCCCGCGCTTTTCCCCGCCCCCGCAGGCTAAAGTCCTGCGACTACACCCCACCGGGCGCACTTGGCCGTTGTTTTCAGTTCCGTCACTCACTGACCGCGCAACGCCGAATTGCGGTCGCTTCAGGCCGCCATCATCTTGCAGCGGTTCCTCCTCTCGCCCGTTCCACAGGACGCCGGGCCTGGGAACCCTGTAGTAGTCAGACTCTCTCGGATACCCGAACAGCGCTTTGCTGACACCGTTGGGCTGGCCTCGGAACCTTCCCACGGCCCCTTCAAGATACTCCTTGACAAGTTCAACACATAGCCACCGGCGATTCAATCGTTCCGAGACTTCCCCCGTCACGCAACTCCCCGCGAAGGGGTCGAGCACTAAATCCCCGGGGTCCGTTAACATGCGAACGAAGTACTCTGGAACTGCCGCTGGATATCTCGCCGGATTGGGTGTTAGCCCCCGTTCGGTGCAGTATCGCTGGTAATGGGAATTGCTTTCTGTATTCGCCAGGGCGATGAGATTTGGTGAAATCGCGGCCCCATTATTTATACTGAACTTGTCGCTGATATCATGACCGCTGGGTCTCTTCTTCGCACGGTAGCCGCTTTTCAGCAGATTGTACATGCTGTCACTGTATGGCCACTGCACCCTGCGATTGCTTGCCTTCGGCCAGGGGGTGGGCGACAGCCACCATATACAATTGACGGCATCTTTTACCCGAATTCTCCTGACAGTCACCCACTCCGCCGGCGATGGCAGTTTGGCCGGATTCCACCAGAAAAACTCCTGAGCCAGATGAAATCCAACGCGACGGCAGAGCATTATCAACAATTCGTAGTGGTAGAGGCTCCTCGTGGGCTGCCCTACGTTCCACGAACCTCCTATGTCAATGACGAGGGAGCCGTTGGGTTTGAGGATGCGGCGAAACTCCTCCCCAAAAGGTCTGAACCATTCCACGTATTTGTCTGCATCGACGTTCCCATACCCCTTCTTGCGGACCAATCCAAACGGGGGACTTGTCATTATCAAATTGACGCTCTGCGCCCCCAAATGATGGCGCATGAAGTCCAATGAGTCGCCAAGGAACATTGAACCCTTCTCCGTTGCGAAGAAAGGGCTTGCACCCGCCGAACCAGCGTTGTCTGCCATTACCAGCTTGCTCCCGGTTCAATGTCCATTGAAGGGCCTGCCCTCCGATGCAACCGGATCTGACCCTTTCGCTGAACCATGGTCAATATTTTACCCGGTGTTATCCTACCCCATTATTCAGGGAATAGTCAATCTTCCCTGCCTTAATCCCATATTATGCACGCGCCGGTGGGGTTGTAGCCGCAGGTCCTTTAGCCTGCGGGGGCGGAATAAGTGAAGTACTCAGATAGACCATGCATAATCTGGGTTAATAGAAAGGAGAAGAGAGGGGAACCAGGAGAGGCCGGGTCAGCCTATCGACCCGCGTCAGGCGTGATCGGCATCACGAAACGCCAGAATGTGCGATCAGCCACCCCCGCTTGTTCAGGCCAGATAATACGTGGATGGCTTTGTCCCCAGTTCCTCCCTGGGCCGGTAGAAGAACCTGCCGGAGGACAATGCCTGGCTCACTTCGCTTCTGGGGTCGTCAAAATCACCGAACATTATCGCGCTGGTCAGACAGGTCTGGGCGCAGTAGGGCGGCAGGCCCTTTTCCAGGCGGTCAAAGCAGAAATCACACTTCTGCGCGGCCCCCGCCACGTGCTCGGCGTACTTCTTTTGCTCGTAGGGGGTAAGCCCTTCCTTGAAATGGGTGGTCTTACCATCCCAGTCCCCGGCTCAAATCCGAGGGCCGCGGATACCCGGACACGAAACCTCCCGTGAACAAGCTGGGGTCCGAGGGGGTACACGCTGCCAAAAGCGCCGACAAAGCACCTTCTCGCACCCCCCAACAGCGATATTAACAAGAACCTTCGCCTCTGTCAACGACACGACACGACACCACCACCTCAATGCCACTTGTCGCTCATGCGGGTTAGGTATCAGTTTGCCCCGGAATAGGCAGTGATACGGATACCCGGCCGTTGCGGAGCCGTGTATAATCCAGTACAAGAGCAATAGGTGTTGCACGATGATAAACGCCCAGGGCAGCGTCTTTCACCACCAAGGACACAAAGGAACCGTCAGGACAGGGCTTGTCCCTGTCGTTTCCTGGCCGATTACCCGGGACTTCGACACCCGCTCCGGTCCGAGAGTCCGCTCCGTTCCGAGAGTCCGCAAGGCGGACAAGGCGGACAAGGGGTGTCGCTACGGTCGCCCGGCGTCCTCTGCGGCGAAACCGCCCCTTTCCGTGGTTGTCCCCACGGGCAGGGATGCCCGTCGTACTGGGTGGCGGATGCTGAGAATCCCGCCGGCGACAGCCGCCGTGTTCGTTCTTGCGCTGTTGCTATCGTTCCCGGTTGGGGGCGGCGCCTTTGCCGGTACCCACTCCACCGGATCCGCCAGCCCTCCGATATGCGTCCTGGCGGGCCACTGGCACGGCTCCGACGCGGCGGCAGGCGGTTTTCAGGCCGATACGGCGCCCGCAATCTCGTGCCCGGGCGCGGCGTTGATTTCCTGCGGCGCGGCGTCCAGCCCGGCCAGTCCCGCTTACGGCGAAGCCGCCGCCGTCATCCCGGATGCCCCTAGCGCGCTTTATCCCCAATACTCCGGCGGCGCCTCCGGCATGCCCGCCGGGAATAAGCTCTTGTCGGTCAGTCTCTCCCCTCCACGCAAGCCTCCACGCGGCTAGCCCGGCTAAACCCCGGGGCGCCAGGTCCCGGTACAACCTGGCAAACTACAGCGAAAGGAGCGTTCCATGAAAAAAGGATTTCTTATCAATCACTCATGCGCCAATGGCGCACCATCAAGGATGAAAACGGCGTGCGCTGTCATTCTGAGCGAAGAGAGCGCAGCGAGCGTAGTCGAAGAATCCTTCGCTCTGCTCAGGACAAGTTCTTTCGAGGTGGGGTGCCGGACGAAAGACCCTTCGACTGCCCCTTTGCATCGCTCAGGGCTTCGGCTCAGGGTGACATTTCTGAGCAATTTATCATGCCTGGCAGGCCAGGCACTATCAAGGATGAAAATACGCCCACACAGGCAGGGACGCCTGTGCCACCGGGGGTATTTTCTTATCAGACTACTGGCTATCCCATTGGTGTTATCGGGCCTTATCTTGAACAGCGCCACTGCCCTGGCCCACGAGCAGCGCGCCCTCGGGAACTACCGGCTCACGGTGGGCTTCATCGTGGAGCCTCCCATCGAAGGCCAGAAGAATGGCGTCGACCTCAGAGTCGCCGATTCCCAGACACAGAAGGCCATCGAAGGGGTGGAAGAGTCCCTGCAGGTGGAGATTACCCATGTGCCCACCGGGGCATCAAAGGTATTCAAGCTACGGTCTATCTTCCGCGACCCCGGCCACTATACAGCGGACCTGCTTCCGACGGCGCCGGGGCATTACCGTTTCCGGTTCTTTGGCGCGATCGAGGGAACCAGTGTGAATGAGACCTTCAACTCGAGGTCCGGCGGCGGCGGTTTCAACGATGTCGAGCCGGCGGCAAGCATCCAGTTCCCGGTGAGACTGGCAGAGCTGCGCGAGATCCAGGGGGCGGTTCGGGGGGCGCAGGAAGCGGCCCAGAGCGCCGAGGCCAGCGCCGCCTTTGCCAGGTTCCTGGGATTTGCCGGGATCGGGTTCGGGATGGGGGGGCTGCTCACTGCCGGCGCGGTGGCCCTGGTGGCAGTCAGAAGACGATGAGGAAGGAAGGGTGGGTTCCGCTCGGGGCACGGCTCAACGGTAGGGTGGGTGAAGCGCCCTCCCAGCCTGCCCCGGTCAAAAACCGTCTCGGCTTTGGGCGCGGAACCCACCACCTCTGTCCCCATCACCGCTCCTGGTGGGTTACGCTCGCAGGCTGCGGCCAGGCCAGCAAATGCGCCTTAGCAAGCTTCGTCCGCAGGGCAGTCCACGGCGTGTTAGCTCGCTTCACCCACCCTGCGTCCTACGTACCTGAGTTGCAACACAAAACAGGTTGAAGGGAAACCAATGCAAACATTCTCGCGAAATTGCCGCTGCGCACTAGTCGCCAATATCGTTGCCCTGGTGCTGTCCCTTCTATTGGCCGGGGCTCCGGCCCTGGCGCATGCCGACCTGGCGCGGGCCGAACCGTCACCCGGAATGGTACTGAAGCAGTCCCCGGAACGCGTCACCATCTGGTTCACGGAACCGGTGGAGCCTGGATTCAGCGAAATCAGGGTGCTGGACGCTCACGGAAGACATGTGGACAACAGGGACGGCGCCAGGTATCAGAACGATCCCGCCGCACTCTCAGTCACCCTGCCGGAGCTTCCCCGAGGGACCTACACCGTGGCCTGGAGGAACCTCTCGGCGGTGGACGGGCACCCCTTCACCGGCGTCTTCGCATTCTCGGTGGGGGAACCCCCGGCCGGCGCGCCCCGGGCGCCCGCGCCTGCGGCGCGGGCGGCCGAGCCGCCCGTCCTTCCCTCGCCCGCCGAACCTGTGCTCCGATGGCTGGGGCTGCTCAGCATTCTCGCCATCACCGGAAGCCTGGTTTTTGAGCTGTTCATTTCACGGCCGGTCCTCAGGGCAAGCGGCAGCCGTCCGGCCATACAGCGTATGGGACAGCAAATGGACGCTCGAACGCTGCGGCTTGCCTGGTTGACGGTCGTCCTCTTTTTCGTTGCCTCCGCCGGCGAGCTGGCGGTCAAAGCCTCGGCTGGCGCCGGCATTCCGGTGATCGAGGCGCTGGGCCGCCCCATGATGTCTGTGGTAGCCCAAACCGGATGGGGCACGCTCTGGTTGTGGCGGGCTAATCTACTCCTCGGGATGGTGGTGGTACTGGCGCTGGCATCGTTCGAAAAGGACCGGTACCGGCCATTCCAGTTGCCGGTGTGGCAGGTGTTTGCCTCGATGTTTGCCGGGGGCATCCTCCTCACCCTTAGCCTGGCCAGCCACGGGGCCGCGGCGACTCAAATACGGGCGGCTGCCGTGTTCTCGGATTACCTCCATCTGCTCGCCGCTGGCGTCTGGGTGGGTGGCATAATCTATCTGGCGGTAGTGGCCCCGCCGGCGATGAAGACCTTCCGGCTGTGGCAGGAAGCGGCGGCCGGGCGCCGCGGGCGCGTCTCGGTCCCGGCCGTTCGGAACGCCGGCGACTTCTGTCCTGCGAGTCACGCGACGGCCATGAGCCGGTTCTCCGCCCTCGCCACGCTGAGCGTCGGCGCCCTGTTCATAACGGGCCTCTACTCCTCCTGGGCGCAGGTCACCATATTCCCGGCGCTGGCCACCCCGTATGGGACGGCGCTGCTGGTGAAGCTGGGACTCATCATCCCCCTGCTTGCCCTGGGCGCGGTCAACCTGTTAGGGGTCAGACCGCGGCTGGCCCGCGATGGGCGGGCGCTCCAACTGCTGCGCAAGACCGTCACCGGCCAGGCAGTCCTGGTTGTTCTGGTGCTGCTGTCCGTGGGAACGCTGGTCAGTCTGGAGCCTGCCCGGCAGGTAGCCTCCCGCCGGGGAATCGCTGAGCCGGAGACCGTCACCCTCCGTAGTGTTGTCGACTGGGCGCACATCACCGTCGACGTTCAGCCGGACCGCGTCGGACCAAACAAATTCGTCGTCTATCTGCAGGACATCAGGGGCAAGCCCGTGGACGATGCTTCCCAGGTGGACCTTCTTTTCAGATACCCTAATGTTAGACTGGGGCCGGAACTGGCGTCGGCGACGCCGGCCGGCGAGGGACGCTATGTTCTGGAGAAAAGCCTGAACCTCGCCGGGTCCTGGCAGTTGGAAGTGTCGGTGCAGCATCCCCGGCAGTTCGACGCCGGGGCATCCTTCCAGCTCGACGTCCTGCCGGCGGTGGGGGGCAGCGGCGGGGCGGTCATAGCGCCATCGTCGGAGACCGGAAACTGGCTCTGGGGAGCGGAGGTGTTCACGCTGGGACTACTGGTCATTCTGGTTGCATGGATGACGCGCCACTTCAAACCATCCCATACCCCGGACACGACTTGACCGTTACACCGTTGAGAATCAAATCTTGCGCAAATTGGCAAGAGAAAATCCTGAATCCGAAATTCGAAGCGTCCCGTGCTTGATACGGAAAACGAATTCGATTTAGAAAATGCTAAACTCGAAGTTAGAGAGCAAAAATCGTTAGCGTGCACCCAGGGTGCGTCAATTAATTTGAGAAACAGGTGGCCAAGCGAACCTGAGAAGTGACACCGAAACCTCATAAACCTTATAGCAACAAATCGGATGAAGAGACCCCGCTTATGGTTTGGAGTGGCGGCGGGCAGAACCTTCACTAATTGAGCCCCGTCATTGACACCTGCCCCCACATGCCTGAGAATAAGCCGGTTCCTACGTTCTCCTCATAGTTGAGCGTCACCGAAATTTGGCTCAGCCAGATTACTCCTAGACGTATGTGACGACGCGCTTTCCAAGCGTGCTGGACTTGATTGCTGAGATAACGGAATGTAAAAAGAACTGAACGAGGTAGCCTGATGGATGCGTCTTTTGCCCTGGCCCGCAACGTGGCCAACACCAAGTTCGAAGTCCAGACTAGTCGATTCGACCGTCGCGGAATTCGGGCGGATTGACATCCTTGTCAACAACCCCGGTTACAATATTCCTCGGCATCCGATTGTGGCGATGAGGGAGGAAGATTGGGATGCGATCATGAACATCGATCTGAAAAGCGTGTCTCTATGTAGCAAGGCAGCAGCCAGGATTATGATAGACCAGAACAGCGGCGATATCATCAACATTTCCTCAACATCAGGGCTGCGGGCCGTCCCGGGGAGCGCTCCCTACGGCGTTGCCAAGGCGGGAGTGATCACCCTCACGCTGAGCCTGGCCGCAGAACTCGCCCGATACCATATCCGGGTTAACGCCATTGCCCCGGATTCTATCGAGACCCCAAGAGCTGTCGCCCGCGCCGGGTCAGGTCGCGAGCGCGTTGAGCGCGTAGGTGTTCCGCCGGGGAGAATCGGGCACCCCGAAGATGTTGCGGGCGCAGCGATCTATCTTGCTTCGGATGCGTCCGACTATGTTAGCGGCAAAGTGATCAAGATTATGGGCGGCCCGTACACGAGAAAAGGGGACCTGGAGACTTTCGTTGAGAAGTTCCCCACTTTGAAGCTGTCCGAATCTAGGACGGGAAAGGCAGATTACGTTTAGCCAAAATCCAGCTCAGGTATACCAGGCGACGCAGGCAACCCGAACGAACTTAGCCAAAAGCATCTCGAACGTGAAAAGGAATTTGCAGGAGGTACCCCTGATGGACGCATCTCAAGCCTTCGCCAACAACGTAGCCAATCTCAAGTTCGAAGACATTCCGGACGATGCGGTGAGAGCGGCGAAAATATCCATCCTGGACACCCTGGGCATCATACTGGCTGCGAGCTCATTGGCGACCGGAAGTCGTGAACTGGTCGACTTCGTCAAGGAAGGAGGAGGGAAAGAAGAAAGCAGCATTCTCGGTTTCGGCGGTAAGGTGCCATCGTATATGGCAGCCCTGGCCAATGGCGCCATGGCCCACTCGCTTGACTATGATGACGTTCATGAATCGGCGCAGGTCCATGCCGGCGTGACCATTGTCCCGGGTAGCCTGGCCGTGGCGGAACGAGTGGGGAAGGTGGATGGAAAGCAGTTCATTACCGCCGTTGTTTTGGGCGCCGACTTTGCCTGCAGGTTGTCTCTTGCCGCTGCGCCGAGGCCCAGGGGCTGGCAACCGACTCCCGTCTTCGGTTTCTTCGGCGTGGCGGCAGCCGCTAGCAAGTTTCTGGGGTTGAATGCGGAGACTGTCCAGAACGCCCTCGGCATCGCCTATTCTCAGGCGGCTGGAAACGCCCAGCCCATCACCGATGCCGCTCTGACGAAGCGGACGCAGGCCGGCTTTGCCGCCAAGGGGGGCATCATCTCCGCGCTGATGGCTCAAAAGGGTATTACGGGGGCGACCAACAGTCTGGAAGGCGAGTTCGGATTTTATAAGGTCTATTGGGGTGGGAAATACAACCGGGAGGTCCTCACCGGGGACCTTGGCAAACGGTTCGAGGTGAGCAACCTCACCTTCAAGCCCTACCCGTCCGGTCGAAGCACTCACTCTTCTATTGACGCCACCCTGGCGATGGTCCGTGAAAATGATCTCAAGCCACAGGACATAGAAAGCATCACCGTATCCAAGAGCGCCATCGCGGTGAAAGTGGTTGGCTCGCCGATAGAGAGAAAGCGGCGACCGGAGAACGTTGTCGACGCCCAGTTCAGCTTACCCTACACCATAGCGACCGCCGCGGTCAAGAGACGGGTCGGCCTGGGGGATTTCACGCCCGAAGCCATAAGAGATCCCGCCGTCCTGGAAATGGCTCAAAGAGTCAACGTGCGGTTGAACCCGGAATTCAACCCCCTCGACTTCCATCCCGGGATAACGGAGATAATGACCAAAGGCGGGAAAGCATTCTCCATGAGGGTGGATGTGCCTTACGGCAATCCCGAGAAGCCGATCCCTCAGGAAGGCCTACTGCAGAAGTTTGCCGAGTGCGCTTCTTACGCCATAAAGCCCTTGCCCAAGAAGAATCTAAAGCGCGTGGTCGAGATGATCATGAAGCTGGAAGACCTCGAGGACATGGCTTCGCTCGTTCGATTACTCAGCTAAGCGCCGGAATTACGGACGCAGGGAGAGCAAATTATCAATTCCGATCAAAGAGGGACCCCACTTCCCATCACTCTGGCGGTCCCGGAGAGCCCACGATCGATGGCGCTTATTGACGGGAGTTTCAAGCCACCTTTTTGTGATCAAACTCCACTTGGCCGAAAAACACCCCTGGGTGCCTGAGTTTCGTGGCGGCCCTCCGCCAGTCAAGGGAACTGGCGGGCAACTACGGGACCGCGGAAAAGGCGCAGTCCGCCGAAGAACCGCGGTTCCTGGGCTACGACTCGTATGGATACAAGCTTGTTGACGCCGAAAAGAGGGGGATTGACGCCCTTATGGGTTACACGGTTGCCGACGGCCGTATGAAGGCAAAAATGCCGTTGGAATCACTGTTCGCCCCAGGAACGATCTAATACAAGCGCACTAAATGATGACGAATAGTCTGACACAAAGGCTCAAAGGGCACAAAGAAAACCTGTGTTGCGGGGCGCTTGCCGGAGAGGGCGCCAGCGTGGTGGTCAACGACCTCGGTATTGCCCTCGACGGCAGGGGCGCTTCAAAAGCACCGGCAGACGAGGTTGCGGCCGAGATCAAGAAGGGGGGAGGGGCGGCGGTCGCGAGCTACGACACCGTAGCCACCGCAGAGGGCGGCGCGAATATCATCAAGACGGCGGTTTCCAGCTTTGGCAGGATCGGATATCATGGTCAATAATGCCGGCGTCGCCAGGAGCCGGTTGTTGTTCAACATGACCCCGGAAGAGTGGGACATCGTTGTTAAGACCCATCTCTGTGGCGCCTTCAGTTGCACCAAACCCGCTTCTGCCTTGATGTGGCAGCAAAAAAGCGGTCGCATCGTTGACGTGTCTTCCATCGGCGGCCTGGGCATCTGGAATGCCGCTATCGATGTGAACTACGCCAGCGCCAAAGAGGGTCTTATCGGTTTCACCAGGGCGGTGGCCATCGCGCTGGGAAGGGGCGGGATAACCTGTAACGCCATTCGTCCCAGCGGCGCCACCAGGATTGTCAGGTCACCGGAGGGGGAGAGGGCACTGAGACAGGAAATGCTTTCCGTGGGGATGGAGACGCTGGAGCGCGCCAGCATGGCACTCGCGGATCCTGAAGACGTGGCGCCGTTTGTCGTCTGGCTTTGTACCGATGCGGCCGCCGGCATAAATGGATACGATTTTCGCGTCACGGGCGGACACATCGGCCTGTACAGCCAGCCCACAGAGATAAAATGCATCGACAAGGAAGGCCGCTGGACGCTTGACGAGATGGATAGGCTGGCGCCGGTGAGTCTGGCTGCCGGTTTGAAGAACCGGGCCCTGCCTTAGCCACCACCTGAAGGACTACGCCGTCCTAACCGAAGCACAAAGGAGAAACGAATGCCCAAGAAGCCAGTCCCCGGTGAGACTGTGGTAATCCATTTGGCAGGTGATGCAGCCCCCAGAAGGATAGACTATGGCGAATCACCTGAATCCATCTATGCCATGGTCCGGGGAAAGGTGAAGAAGGCGGACATATCCTTCTGTCATCTGGAACGCAGTCTTTCGACCAAGGGTTGTCTGCAGTACCGGGCCCGTCCCACGTGGTACGGGCGACACCATCCCGACAACGTCAAATCGTTGGTGTACGGCGGGTTCAATGTCGCTTCTCACGCCTCGAATAACTGCTTCGACTATGGTCCCGAGGCGCTCCAGGAAACTCTCGAGGTCCTGCGCCATAACAACATACGCGCGGTTGGGGCCGGAAAAGACATCGCCGAAGCCAGAAAACCGGTAATCATCGAAAACAAAGGGGTCAAGATAGGATTCCTGGCCTATTGCTCCGTCATGGACGTCGAGTACGAGGCCAGGGAGGACAAGCCTGGCTGCAATCCAATAAGGGTCTCAACTTACTACGAGGTGGACGAGCCCCAGCCTGGAAACCTGCCACGCGTCATAACCGTTCCGCTGGAACAGGACGTTCGAGCCATGGAAGAAGACATCCACAAGCTGCGGGATCAGGTGGACGTGTTGATCGTTTCACAGCACTGGGGTTTGCACCGGCAGGGGGTGCTGGCCATGTACCAACCTACCGTTGGCCACAGGGCCATTGACGCCGGGGCGGACTTTGTCGCCGGCCACCATTCGAGTTTCGTGCAGCAGATCGAGGTCTACAAGGGGAAGGCCATCTTCTACAGTTTAGGAAACTTCGGGCTGGAGACACCGCATCATTTGAAGCCGCCGCCGGGGGTGGTCTTCAACAAAGCCTCCACGCAGGTCGAACCGGGATGGGAACGCTACCCTGGACCGCGAGAGCGGCGATACACGACGATGGCAAAGTGCATCGCCGGCAAGAACGGAATCCAGAGGGTCTCCTTCTTCCCCGGTTGGATCAACCAGCGGACCGAGCCTGAGCTACTGTCTCGCAGCGACCCAAGGTTCCAGGAAGTGCTCGACTATTCTCAGCGTTTGTGCGATGGAACTGGTACCAGGCTCACCGTCGAGGCCGACGAGGTAATCGTTGACACCTCAACAGGCAAGTAGAAACCGGAGCCGTCTCTTGCCCGTGCCCCTTGCCGGACGGATCAACGAGGTAGCGTAATGGACGCGTCTTTCGCCCTGGCCCGCAACGTGGCCAGCGCCAGGTTCGAAGATATTCCCGCCGATGCCATCAGGGTTGCCAAGACATCGGTCCTCGATACCCTGGGCATTATCCTGGCTGCAAGCACGCTCGGTGAGGGTTGTCGTGAGGTGGCTGACCTGGTCAAGGAAGGGGGTGGCAAGACAGAGAGCACCATCATCGGTTTTGGCGGCAGGGTTCCGGCCTGGATGGCGGCATTCGCCAACGGCACCATGGCCCATTCCCTGGAATACGACGAGAACCACGTGACGGCTCGCATCCACTGCGGCGTCACCGTCGTTCCGGCCAGCTTTGCCGTCGCCGAGCGCGTCGTAAAGGTGCACGGAAAGAGCTTCCTCACCGCCCTCGTCCTGGGCATGGACCTCGGTTGCCGTATTGCCATCGCCGCTCCCCTGGAGCCCAGAGATTGGCATCCCACCGGCGTCTACGGCTTTTTCGCCGCCGCGGCAGCCGCCGGTAAGATATTGTCACTGACCGCAGACCGCCTCCAGAATGCCCTCGGCATCGCCTATTCCCAGGCGGCTGGAAACAGCCAGGCGTACCTCGACGGTGCTTTAGTCAATCGCTTGCAAGCCGGATTCGCGGCCCAGGGCGGAGTACTCTCCGCCCTGCTGGCTGAAAAGGGCATCACCGGGGCCGCCAACAGCCTCGAAGGCGAGTTCGGATTGTACAAGGTGTACCACCGGGGCAAGTATGAACCCTCAACTCTGACCTCCGACCTGGGCAAGAGGTTCGAAGTAACCAATCTCACCTTCAAGCCTTACCCCTCCGGCCGCGGCACCCACTCGTCCATCGATTCCGTCCTCGAAATTGTGCGCGACCACGATATCTCCCCCCAAGACGTCGAGGCCGTCAACGTCTTCAAGAGCGCCGCCGCCATCCGGGCGCTGGCCGAGCCCAGGGAAATAAAGTGGCGCCCTCCCAATGTCGTGGACGCGCAGTTCAGCATACCCTACACCGTTGCTGGCGCCGCCGTCAGAAGGCGGGTCGGCCTGAGGGACTTTACTCCCGCGCGATCAAGGATCCCGCTGTCCTGGAAATGGCCCAAAAAAGGTCAATGTACAACTGTCGCCCGACCTCGAGCCATCCAGCATGCATCCTGCCATCACCGAGGTAAGGACAAAGGCAGGGAACATATACTCCCGGCGGGTCGAGGAACCCTACGGCAACCCCGACAACCCTTCCCCAAAGAAGGGATCATGGCGAAGTTCATGGATTGCACTTCCTACTCGGTAAAACCCATGACCAGGGGACACCCCGATAACGCCATCGACATGATCCTGAATCTGGAACAAACAAATGACGTGGGCGACATCGTCCGGCTGTTGGCCTGAGAACGCGATTTTGGGGTGCGGCGGCACGACGGCGGTTTTGACGACGCAAAAGTCAAGAATGGCGTTTTTGAATCTCATTTTCTACCCGTTTTGGCGGAAAGATGGCTTTTTACAGTAACGCCATTTCTTGATATTTGATTTCCTGGTTCGGGCTCCGGCTCAGGTCTCAGTAATACAGTGGTACCGGGATGCGCCGCTCGTAGTCCGGGGAAACGTAGATGGCCCCCACCGGGCAGCTCATCTCGCAGAGGAGACAGGCCTGGCAATCGCCGATATACTTGATGAACGCTTTGTCAGTCGCCTCATCGAACCGGAGCACGTCCATGGGGCAGGCTTCGACGCAAATCCGGCACCCGTTGCAAAGGTCGAAATCTATTCTTCTAACACCCATCTGCGACTCCTTTGATCACATTCTTCTATGAGCTGTCTGAGCATGTCGCGTATTCCCCACCCCCGCAGGCTAAAGACCTGCGGCTACAACCGCACCGGTCCGATGCGTACTCTGTGACTGTTGCGTTCGTATTGGTCGTAGTCACGGACGACCCCGACTACGGGAGTCGCTTGCCCCATCCTCAACTTTCGTCTTGTACCCCAGTGCCTCCACCCTCTGCCAGAAGGGATGCAGCAGTCTCTCTCTCTTTGGTTGCAGGCGGTAACGTTCTGAGGGGACCTCTTCCGCCCACACGTTCATCTTGCCGCGGTCCTGCTTGAGATGGATGTATTTGAACCAGTTGATGTTATCGAGCTCCCGGTAGTCTTCCCTCAGACGCCCCAGCCGGCTCTCTTTCCTGGCCAGGGCGGAGCTGAGGAACATTTCCGCGCACAGGGCCATGTTGCTGGCTTCATGGGCCAGCATCAAATAGTGAGGGTCGTAGGCCTTCATCAGGGGGACCTCATGGTCCCTGATGTACTCGATCTCTTTCAGCGCCTGCGCCAGTCTCGTCTCGCTCCGGATTATGCCTACATAATAGGGATGGATCGCCTCCTGGATGGCGAGGATGACGTGCGCCGGTTCGATTCCATCCTCCCGGTTAAGGGGGGCCATGGCCGGCCGGACGAGATTCTCGACCCGCGCGACATCAATTTCAGGGCGACTGATTGACGGCGCCAGCCCGGCGGCGCAGGCCCCGGCAATGGCCGAGCTGACAGCCGCTCCGGACAACCCGCCAGCCCCTTTCTGGGCAGAGGCGTCGCCTACGGCGAAGAGGCCCGCCAGGCCACGCGACTGGTAATCCCGCGTGGTGATAACGCCGCAGGGCATGGGCCTGGGCCCCTCCGGCGTGTACTCCACCGGCTGGACGAACCTGTCCCCTTTCAGAATCCCCGCCCGTTCATAGCGTATCATGGCGTAGGGCACCGATTTCCACAAAGCCTGGATTTTTTCGGGGGTGAAGTGCCGCATGTCCAGGTAAATGGGAGGCGCGCGGCCCTCCATCCTCTCGATGCAGAAGGACGGCGAAAGCCAGACGAAGGGCGCCCGTTCGGCAAGCTCGGGATGGTATTTGTGCATGAACCTTTCCCCCCGGGCATTGAGGAAGTAACCCCCCAGGCCGACATACAGGTTATTCCCAGGCCCCACCTCCTGCCTGGCGCCATAGGTATTGTGATGGGTCGAGTCGAAGCCGCCCAGTTCGGCCCCGGCCCGGTAGGCCATGGCATAGCCGTCGCCGGTATCGTTTCGGTGGCCGGGCTGGATGGTCTTGAACCGGGTCATCCCCGTTGCCAGCGCCGTGATTTTCGATCTGAACACGTAGACCTCTCCACCCCGGACGCCGAAGCCCACCACCCCATTGACCCTGCCCGCCGAAGCCATGAGGTCGGTCACCATGATCCGGTCGTAGAACCTCACCCCTATCTTCCGGGCGAAGTTGTTGAGCGCCTGCATGGCCGGGATGCCCCCGCCGTCCAGAAGCGTCCCGCCATGGTAACCCCGGCTGAGGGGGCGCTCGTATTCCCCCTTCCGGTCCCTGACAAACTTCACTCCCCACCTTTCGAGATTTCGGAAGACCGGGCCTGAATTATTGAGGTGGTCCTCGATCTTTTCCTGATCGCACAGGTAGTCCTGTTCTTCCACCTCGGCTTTGAAGTAGCCGTCGAAGTCATCCGTTTCCGGAAGGAAAGCCCCGTAACGTCCTCCGACCAGGGCGCTGGGGCCCGTCTTCCCCGCGGCGGCCTTTTCCACCACGGCCACCTCGAGGCCGGGCGACTTCTCTTTGGCGGTTATGGCGAAGACATGGCCGCCAATTCCGCCGCCGATCACGAGAATATCGCTGTCAATCACGTTGCCGGATTTTTCCATGAGCCTGATTCTTTCACCACAGAGACACGGAGAACACAGAGACGGTGGGATGACACAATTCGGCCCCGGTTTGTTCGCGAAACAAATTTCTCCGTGCTCTCGGTGTCTCTGTGGTGAGCAAATCCCTCATTACCAGGTGCGGGGTGGATGAAACGCGCGCTGCCGAACACGGGCAGAGCACCGTTGCTGTTGCGCGCCGAACCCACCACACCAGGATTGCAGATTAGAGATTTGCCCCACCCCGGTGGTGGGTTAGGCTCGCGGTCCGGAGGAATGCTGCCTTGACCTGTTGATGGACGCCCGGCCCAACCCTGCAAAGGAGTATCTGCTCGCTTCACCCACCCTGCGTTAATCGTCAGGCAATCTTCCTCGGCGTGGCGCCGGATTTCACGGGATATATCTCGTCAACGCCGATCCTGGCAACAAGGCGCGGCCGGGGCCTTCCCCTTTCTTCCTGCCTTTTGGCGACCTTTTCAAACAGGTCGCCGGAGGTCAGTAATTCGGCTTTCCCCTTGATCTGGAAACCGTCCGACTTCTGCCGGTCCACCACCAGTACCGCCACGTTGGGATTTTCCTTCAGGTTCTTGAGGGTCTTGTCGCCGGTGGACTCAGAATAAGCGAGGGTCTGGTCATCGATGACGAGCACTGATCCCTTGGGGCCGACGTTGGGGATTCCGCCTTTGCTGGCCGTGGCCACCACGGCTAGTTGACTCGCAACCATTGCCTTCATTTCCGGGGTCAAATTCGCCATGAGGTCCTCCTTTTCGTTCCTGAAAGCGCACCGTTTCGGGGTCGACAGACGCGCCCGATTGCCATGAGGCGGATCGATGCGTCAGAGGATTATACCAAATCCCGGGGAAGGGCACGGGCGTTCCGGGGCAGAGAAGGGCCGCGAAGGAGAGAGCATAGAGTCAATTCCGAGCCTCGTCGTAAATTGCCTAGCGTCCGGTACGGGAACAGGGGCAAGAAAGACAATTCGGGTGGCAGATCCCGCACATATGCCGGATTGGGGATGAAAGAGGCAACCGAAGAGAAGCGAGGAATGTGAAACCAGTCACCCATGCCTGTTGCACGGGACACCCTCACCCCGACAGGTCGGGGTGGCACCGGTGGCGTCGCGGCTCTGGTGGGCTGCCGGGGTCTCACAGGCACTGTGGCCTGTGGTACCCCCGCCGCATCGAGGCTCTGGCGGCCTGCCGGGTCTCACAGACACGGCGGCCTGTGGTACCCCCACCGCATCGAGGCTCTGGCGGCCTGCCGGGTCTCACAGACACGGCGGCCTGTGGTACTCGGTCAATTGCCTATTTCAGCGTCGCCAAAAAGGCAACCATGTTGTCCAGGTCGGCATCGCTGAGCTTGCCGGCATCGAAGGCCGGCATTCCCGGCTCGGAGCCGTGCCTGATCACATCCTTCAGCAGCGGGGCAGCCTTGCCTATCAACGATGGTCCGAAGCCGCCCTGGGCCTCGGGTCCGTGGCAGCCGCCGCAACCCAGATTCGTGTAAACCGTTTTGCCTCTTTGTGGGTCCGCGCCGCCCGCGACCGGCGGCGCCGCGGCCGGTGTCGCAGTGGCGGCTGGCTTGGGGGTTGCCGCCGGCTTGGTGATGGTTTGCGGCGGCGCAGCCGCTTGCGAGGTGGACAGGAAGGCGACTATGTTGTCCAGGTCGGCATCGCTGAGCTTGCCGGCATCGAAGGCCGGCATTCCCGGCTCGGAGCCGTGCCTGATCACATCCTTCAGCAGCGGGGCAGCCTTGCCCATCAACGGCGGTCCGAAGCCGCCCTGGGCCTCGGCCCCGTGGCACGCGGGGCAGCCCAAATTCGTGAAGACGGTCTTGCCTCTTTGTGGATCGGCGCCGCTGGTGGAGGGCGGCGGGGCTGCCGGCGTTGAAGTGGCGGCCGGCTTCGGGCTTGCCGCCGGCTTTGGCGTGGCGGCAGGTGTGGGAGGAGTAGTCCCCTGAGGGGCTGAAGTGATGACTGGCTTTGGCGTGGCAGCCGGCTCAGGGGTGCGAGTCACAGGGGGCGGGGGCGACGGTGTGCGCTCGGCGGTCCTGGCAGGCGCCGGGGTGATAGCGGGCGCGACCGCCACTGTGGCTTTAGGGGTGGCAGCCTGCGTCAGAACGGGCGGCGGTGAAGGTGAAGCGGTGCGGGCGGGGGGTGTTGCCGTTGCCGTGGGCGCCGGTCCAGCGGGCGCGCCCTGGCAGCCTGCCAGAGCAGCGCCGGCCATAGACAAAGCTAAGCCGGCTGCACAGAGCCATTTGCATTTCAGATGAGGCATGTCTTTATCTCCTGAGGAAGAACGTGACGGAATTCATTGCAGGGAAGCCGGGAATGCACGGACAGTCAGACGGCCAGGCTGCGGGCCCTCCTGCCTGTTCCCGGGGTGACCAGGCTCAACGCTATTTTGCACCGGAATGCGGCGAGGCAGGAGGTGCGCCGTTGGCGCACTTGGCGCACCTCCTGCCTCGAGCTCCAGGTCCTGCCAGCCATCATTGGCGGGCTAGTCAATTACTTCGATGGCCAGTCGAAAAATGGGCATCTGGTAGCCCAGCGATAGTCCGGGATGGTCCTGGAGAGCCGTCAGTTGTGGAGTGTCGTAAAGCCAAGGAGGCTTGCCGTGTCCCTGGTAAGTCGTCGGGTAGAGGTCGATCAAATGGACCCCTCGCCCGCCGGAGGCTCTTAAATTGACGGTCACGTCGCCGTTGCTGTTGAAGCCGCAGGCGAATCCAACGTAGCTGTTGTCGTAGACCACCGTATAGATGTTATCTATCTCGGTCCAGCCCACGCCCTTTATGTTAATCGTGAAGTTTTCTCCCAGCTTGACCCGGGTTGGGGTGACACCCACCAGGCTGGGTTGGACCAGGAATGGGGCTTCCGCTACGGTTTTGTCCCCCTGGACAATTTTCACCGTATGCCAGCCGCCGAGGTCGTCAGGGACCTGGAACTCCTTTGTGAGAGTGCCGTCAGCCTTTGTCATCGCGGTTCCCAGCGGGATATCGGCCAGCCCCCATCCCAGGCCGCTGGTGCGGCTTCCCCTGGCAGTCACGAAGAAAAGGTCCACGTTGGCGTTGGGAGGAAGGTTGGTCGCCCGGAGAGTTGCCGTGGACAGGATCGGACCCGCGGTTGGCGTGATGGCTGTTGGGGCTCCGGAGGTGCTGGCCGGGTTGGTGGCAGTCGTTCTCACGGTGGGAATGACAGTCGCCCGACCTTTGTCAGGCCACTCCAGGGTCAAAGGCGGCGGGGGAGAGCCTTCGACAACCTTGAACATATACTGAAAGATGGGGATGTGGGACTGCGGCGATTGCTCCCAGTTCAGGTAGGGCACCGTCTGTCCAGCGTGCCAGACATCGACGGTGTGCAGGCCCACGGGGCCTGAAGCCCGTATCACCGCTGTAGCGGTCCCGCGGGTAGTTATGGCGGTGATGAATCCCGTGTATTTGTTATCCCAGTTGACGCCCCAGGTGCTTTCCCAGTTCTTCCACCCGATCCCTTTGGCCCTGATGGTGATGGGCGTACCTACCGGTCCCTCCAGGGGGGTCATCGTGAACTCGGGGAGGATGCGATACCCGCCCCGGGCTACGTCCTGACCGTCGACTGTGACGTATATGTCATGGACTTCACCGTAGTCATCGGGCGCAGTCAACGTCGCTGTGAGCCGTCCCTGGGCATCTGTGGCGGCCCGACCCAGAGACATCCTCTTGTCGGTGAACTTGCGCTCGTAGAACTCAATCGTCTCCGTGAAGACTTTGGTATCAAAGCCGCCGTCCACGGTCTTCCATTGGAACTGGACTTCTTTGCTGGGCGGCAGCCCTTCGCCGGTAATGGAGAAGGAATCTCCTACCTTGCCTTTGTCCGGCTGCACCTTCAGCAATTTCAAAGGAAGGGGGGTGGGCGTTGCGGCGGCGGCAGGGGATGCAGGGGATTTCGCAATGGTGGGCGGCGCCACCGCGGCAGACGTTCCGGATGGGGCGGGCGCTTCGGGCAAGGCTTGTGGGGAACTGCTGCAGCCCACCAGGAGGCCGGCAATAGCGAAACTTGCGGCGGCTCTTAGCAGCCACCGCGTTTTGATTCCAGTGTTAGATTTCAACTCTTGGTCTCCAGGGGTCAATCAACAATCGAAAGGCGGCTGTCGATGCCCCTGTCTTTGTTTACCAGAGCGGGCATCTTGAACATGCCTTTGCGCCCGTCTTTGGTGACCACAGTGATGGTGTAGTCAAAGGCGCCGAGAGGATAGTCGAGGGGAATGTCCCAGGCGGTGACCCACGTCCAGGGCCCCGTGCCAGCCCGCCTGGAGAAGTTGGCGACAAGGTCCTGGCCGTGGGGCAGGTTGACTGTTACCGCGGCCTGAGCCGGGTCGGTCAGGCGCTTCCCGGTGGAGGTGTCGAACACCTCGAACCGCCAGACGATTTTGACTCCCCGCTTGAACTGGCTGTTAGGCACGCAGGCCGGATAAGAAGCAAATCCGTAGGGACTAACGCTGCTGGTGGCCAGGGTCTCCACGTAGAAGGCGAACGGCACCACCTCGTTAATAAAGGCTGCGTCCGGGCGAGGCTTGGGTGCGGGTGTTACGCCCGCAGGCAGGGGTGCGGGGGGTGGCGGGGGCTTGGGGATGGGCTTGCCTCCCTCCGCCCAGATGACGGTAGTCTTGCCCGCGGCGGCGGCTATCTTCTTCTGCAGGTCGGCAGCCTCGGCTTCCTTGGCTGCAAGACGCTGTTGCAGAGTAGTCACCTGTTGACCGGCAGCCTTGGCGCTGTCAAGCTGCTGTTTGAGCGAGCCAGCCTCGCTTTCCTTTGTCTTGAGCTGCTGCTGTAAAGCCCCCGCCTGTTGGGTGGCCGCGGCTTTGGCGGCGTCAACCTGCTGCTTGAGGGAGGCAACATCCTGTTCCTTGGCAGCCAGTTGCTGTTTGACTGCGTCATAGTCCTGTTGGGCCACGCCGCAGGCCGCCAGCAGCGGCAAAAGAATCACCACCAGCCCGGTCACCGCGAATAGTAGACTTGTGTGATGTTTGGCCCGAAGCATACGTGTCTCCTTATGAGGATTAGTAGGGGCATTGCTGATAGGCAATCTGAATTAATTTTACGGTACTTCCCACCACGCATCAATAGTCACTCAGTAGCTAGTTTGGACTATTTTTGAGTAGTCCTGAGTAAGCCGCCGACAGGACAAGCCTGCCCTACAGCGTGAAGAAGAAGGTTGCGCCCCGGCCCACCGCCCCTTCCGCCCACACCTTGCCCCCATGGCGCTGAACGATCCGCTGGACCGTGGCCAGGCCGATGCCGGTGCCCTTGAACTCCTCCGCGGAATGCAGGCGCTGGAAAGGCACAAACAGCTTGTGGGCATAGTCCATGTCAAAGCCCGCGCCGTTGTCCCGCACGAAGTATGCGGTCCCGCCATCGACCGGAGTAGCACTGAACTCTATCCCGGCGCCGGGCTTTTTCCCCGTGAACTTCCAGGCGTTGCCCAGCAGGTTTTCCAGGACAGCCCGCAGCAGTACGGCGTCGCCGTTGACAATCAGTCCGTCCGAGATGACAAACTCTACGCGCCGATCCGGCTGCATCCTCTGCAGACCGGCTGCCACGTCTCTGGCGATGGCGCTGAGGTCAACGGGCTCCCGTTTGATCTCGCTGTGGGCCGCCCGCGAAAAAGAGAGCAGCTCATCAATGAAGCCGCTCATGTCTTGGACAGCGGCCCGGACCTCGTTCAGATAGTCCTTGCTCTGCTCGTTCAGCTTGTTGTCAGGGTCTTTCAGTACCAGGTAGCTGAAACCATCGATGGCGCTGAGCGGCGACCGGAGATCGTGGGAAACGGAATAGGAAAAAGCCTCCAGGTCCCGGTTGACGGCCTCCAGTTCGGCGTTGGCCTGCGCCAGTTGGGCGGCCTGGCTGGCCAGCGTCTCTTCCCTTTGCTTGAGGTCACGGAAAAGCAGGTTGTACGGCGCGGTCAGACCGGTCTCGATGATGGCCTTGTAGATGAGGTAAAAGGAGACGATCTTCAGGAAGTGCCCGATCATGTTGAAGAAGCCGTAGGGGTCCACATACAGGGTGAAGGCCATTTCTTCGGCCACCGTGACGAGGATAGACGCTTCCAGCATCCACCACACCCGCCGGTCGAATCGCTGGCGGCTCCGGTACAAAAGGCCGGCGGCGCCCAGCAGTATAGCCGAAATGACATACTCACTGGCGACCTTGAAACGGGTCAGGCCCGCTCCTTCGACAAAGGCGTCCGGGAAAACCGGCCGGTAGAAAATGGAAAGCAGGACCAGCGCGAACACGACAACATAGGCGGCAAAGACAGGGCCGGCGTTTAGTTTCCGGCGGATGAACAGAGGGGCCGCCAGAAGGGAAAGGCTCTCGATGTAACGCGCAGCGACCCAGAGCTGCGTCGGCAGATTGGCGTCGTAGCCGGGAAAGACCCCCATTCCCTTATAGGCCAGGGTATGAACGGTGTCGATGGCGGCCACAAAGAGATAGGCAATGCCCAGGAAAAGGAGGTAGTTGTTGGTCAGAAAGCGGCGCGAGTTCCAGCCGACAATGAAGATGCCGCAGGCGACCACGACGCTGAACAGCTCCGCCAGACTGTGGAAGAGTACATAGCTGTACAGGCTGCTGGTGTAAAGCGCCGCCAGCAGGCCGGCGCCAAAAAGGGGCGCCGCATACCTGGAGAAAACAGCCGGGGATCTTTCCATTCCGTTGCCGCCCGGGTCAACGGGCTAGCTTTCTATTTTAGCAGGTTTTGGCAGGTCGGTGCGGTGCGGGAAATCCCCGGCGCCTCCCCGATGCATCGCGGGCGGGCGTTGAAATTCCGAAGGCTGCAAGCGCCGCAGCGGCGACCCTTGCGGTCGCCGGTGTGCGACAGGGCCAAGCCCTGTGGCTACGGTGGTCGGACAATGCTCCTTCATTTTCATCCTGGTTGACGGCGTCCCGCGGCGAACCCGTGACGTGATTGTTTCGGCGCCGCAAAAGTGATATGCTTACGCCGGATACCGGGGGAGGGACCGTTTCGGAAAAAGGGGCGAGCAATGGAAATCATGAGATCGTGGAGACAACGGGTCAGATTCCTGCAAACAGACATCTATGCCCTTTACCTGGCCTACAGAGACCCCCGGGTGCCCCTGCATGCCAGGTTGTTCCTCCTGGGGCTGATCGGGTCTTCAGCCCCATAGATATCATCCCGGACTTGATCCCGGGTATTGGGTACCTCGACGACCTTGTTATCCTGTCCGTGGGCATCCCGCTATCTATCAGAATGGTACCTGCCGGCGTTATGGCCGAATGCCGGGCGAAGGCCCGGGCCGAGATGGCAAGAGGCAGAAACAAGAGCAAGGCTGCCTCCGTTCTGGTCACTATCCTGTTTACGCTCGCTGCCCTCGCGGCCGTTTTCATCTTCCGAAAGTGTTAGCGATAAGGCGACTGCGATTCAATCCGGGGGATAATCACCAGGAGGACGTAAGTCTGAGAGGAGAAGATAGAAACTCAGAACAATCAGCCATCCCGACGAGTCGGGACAATGAAGGATGAAAATGTCATTCTTGCAGCGAGCGCAGCCGAAGAATCCTTCGGGGCGGCGCGCGAGGCGATCCCGACCAGTCGGGACGACTTCGCTCAGGGTGACATTTTCGGAACAATATGGGCGGTGGTCGGGGGCTATGGCCTGGTAACAACAGCGATCATCTCCAGTGAAAGGCAGTGATTTGCGGCTTTCTTTCGTCGCAATGGTCTTCCTGGTCATTGTGTACTTGGTGGCGGATAAGCCAGGGTACCGGCAGGCTGGCGCGGCTCGGACGGAGCGCACGTTAACCCCGGCGACCCCTGCCCGGGTTTTGCCGGTCGCGGCCGCAATGGCGGGCCTCCCGGGAACAGCCGGACTTCAGACGAACACAGTACCCGGTGGAAGCACAGCTACGTTTTCCCCACCAGCGCCGTCTGAAAGCTGGGGTAGTACCAATGGCCCCTACGGTGGACGTGTCTATTCCCTGGCTATTTCCCCTGACTACGCGGCAGACCGGACCATCTTCGCTGGAACAGCCGGAGGGGGCGTCTTCAAGTCCACCGATGGCGGCAACTCCTGGGCGGCGGCCAACGCCGGTATTAGCAGTCCCTGGGTCTCCTCCCTGGCCCTGTCCCCGGGCTACGCGGCAGACCGGACCGTCTTTGTGGGAACGCTTGCGGGCGTTTTTCGCTCCACCGATGCCGGCGCTTCCTGGACAGCCGTTAATGCCGGAATAACCATTCCCAACGTTTCGTGCCTGGCGCTGTCTCCCGGCTATGCCGCGGACCGGACGATCTTTGCCGGAACGAACGGAGGTGTCTTTAAGTGCACTGACGGCGGCGACTCCTGGTCAGCCGTGAATACCGGGATTGCCAACGCCGCCATCGTGTCCCTCGCCCTGTCCCCAGGCTATGTCGCAGACAGGACCGTCTTTGCCGGAGCAGCGGGAAGGGGCGTCTTCAAGTCCACCGATGGCGGCAACTCCTGGGCGGCGGCTAATTATGGGCTCACGTCTCTGGATGCCTTTTCCCTGGCTCTATCCCCGGGCTATCCGGCAGACAGGACCATCTTTGCCGGAACGTCGTTCGGGGGTGTCTTCAGGTCCACCGATGGCGGCGCTTCCTGGGCAGCCGTTAACGCCGGGATCGAGAGCCTTCCTGTCTGGTCCTTGGCCGTATCGCCCAGCTATCTGGACGATAGGACCACCTTCGCCGGAACGACGACAGGAAGGATCCTGAAGTCCATCGACGGCGGTTCATCCTGGGTGGACGTTAATGCCCCGCTTGCCAATCTTGTGGTCCGCTTCTTGGCCGTGTCGTCCGGCTATGCCGCAGACAGGACCATCTTTGTCGGAACCGATGGAGGGGGCGTGTTCAAGTCCACCGATGGCGGCGCCTCCTGGGCGGCCGTTAAAGCAGGGATCACCAATGCTTATGTGGTATCCCTGGCCCTGTCGCCCGGCTACGCTGCGGACGGGACGGTCTTCGCCGGAACGACCGGGGGCGTCTTCAAGTCCACCGATGGCGGCGACTCCTGGGGGGCCGTCGAACCGCCGATGGCCGATGCTTTTGTCACCTCACTGGCCGCGTCCCCTTCTTACGCCGCAGACAGGGCGGTCTTCGCCGGAACGACCAGGGGCGTCTTCAAGTCCACCGATGGCGGCGTCGCCTGGATTTCCGTCAACGCCGGGACGACAAATTTCGATGTCCGGACCCTGGCCCTGTCCCCGGGCTACGCGGCGGACAGGACCATCTTTGCCGGAACGTACTCAGAGGGCGTCTTCAGGTCCAGCGATGGGGGCTCTTCCTGGACGGCTATTAACGCCGGGATGACCAATCTCGATGTGCGGTGCCTGGCCCTGTCCCCGAGCTACGAGGCGGACAGGACCATCTTTGCCGGGACTTATGGAGGTGGCGTCTTCAAGTCCACTGATGGCGGCGGCACTTGGGCGGCAGCCAACGCCGGGATGCCCGATCTTTCGGTACTCTCCCTGGCTCTGTCTTCGGGCTATCCGGCAGACAGGACCATCTTCGCCGGAACATGGAGAAGCACGTTGAAGTCTGCTGACGGTGGCTCTTCCTGGCTGGCCACTAACGCCGGTATTAGCAGTTCCTGGGTCTCCTCCCTGGCGCTGTCCCCGGACTACGCCACAGACAGGACCATCTTCGCCGGAATGGGCGGAGGCGGCATCTTCAGAAGCCCGCCTCCGCCCCCTTTGCCCGGTGACGCTAACAACGATGGGGTGGTGAACGCGGCTGACCTCGCCCTGGTCAGGGCCTCGTTTAACAGGCGGGCCGGCGAGCCCGGTTTCAACCCCTACGCCGACCTCGACGGGAACGGCATTGTTGACGTTCTGGACATGGTGCTCATTGGGCTGAACTCCGGCAAGACCGGCTAGGCTGTCTTTGTATGCAAATCGTCATTGTCTACGATAACTACATCTATGACCGCGCCTTCAGACCCGGGTCGGGTTTTGCCTGCGCCGTCAGGACGGGCGCCGGCGTGCTGCTGTTCGACGCGGGGGGGCACGTTTCCACGCTTTCATTCAACCTGGAAAAGGCGGGGATCGCTCCGGAATCGATACGGGCCATTGCCGTTTCCCACCTGGATAGCGACCACTACGGCGGCCTGCTGGGGCTGCTGGAGAAAACGGCGGCGCCCGAAGTGTACGTTCCTGCCGTCTTCCCCTGGCGCTACAAGGAAAAGATTCAAGCCCGCGGCGGGTTGGTGCACGAAATCACCGCGCCGCAGGAAATCCTGCCCGGCGTCTTCAGCACGGGCCAGGTGGGCGGCGGCATCAAGGAGCAGGGCCTGGTGGTGGAGACAACTCGAGGTGGGGTGCTCATCGTCGGCTGCGGCCATCCCGGCATCGGCGAAATGGGGCGCATCGCCCGGGAACTCGTCCCCAAGCCGCTTTACCTCGCCGTTGGCGGATTTCACCTGGGAGGGCTGGAGAATGAGCAGCTCAGGGAGCTTGCGGCTCGTCTCAGGTCTCTGGGAGTGACTGACGTGGCCCCCAGTCATTGCAGCAGCGATGGTGGCGCCGCTTTCCTGCGCCGCGAGTTCGGCAACGGGTTCATCGATAGCGGGGTGGGAAAGACGATTGACCTCGGTTGACACTGCACTGACCTGGCACGCCAGGTCACGTTCACCCAGCGCATCGGCGGAACCGATAAACGTGAAACCACGAATAGACACTAATGAACACGAAGTAGTAAGCGAATAACTTCCCCAAGTGGTACCCTTTTGACTCCTCATTCGTGTCAATTCGTGTTTATTCGTGGTTCCAACCAGAGCACCCACGTACCGGCACTGCAAATGTGTTCGCATTAGTGCAACGGAGGAGAATGACATGGACAGAAGAATCACCGATGGGGTACCGGGGTGGCGGGGTAGGCTGGGCTGGATCAGCCCGGCTGTCCCTTCGTCCATCTCGGTGCTGGACTTCCATTCCGTGATACCCGAGGGCGTCGAGCTAAAGATATGCAACCTCGGCATAACGTCGCACAGCGAGAAGGAAGTGGATCTGGCGCTGGCCAAACTGGAAGATGCCGCGAGGCGGCTGGCCTTCGCCGGCGCTCAGTTCATCTCGGTGGAAGGGACGCCGCTGGTCTCCCTCAAGGGCTTCGGGTTCGACAAAGAGATTATCGGGAGGCTGCGGGAGATAACCGGGGTGCCGGTTACCACCTCGCTAACTGCGACCGTGGACGCTCTCAAGGCCCTGAAGTTGAAGAAGCTCGTTATGGCGTCGCCGCTGACTCACCAGTTCGACGAACGGGTGAAGACATTCCTGGAAAGGAGCGGCTTTGAAGTCATCCACGTCAAGAGTTTGAACATAACGTACAACCGGGACGTCCACCTGTTGCCGCGCAACAGGGCCTACATGGTGGCCAAAGAGGCCTTCGCCGAGGCCCCAGGGGCGGAAGGCATCTATATCCCCTGTGGCGCCTGGTGTCCCCCCTGGTGCATCGCCCTGATAGAGGCCGACCTGGGAGTTCCGGCCGTTCACAGCCGCCAGGCCACCACGTGGGTGGGGCTAAGAGCGCTGGGCGTCAGGGAGCCGGTGAAGGGATGGGGACGGCTCTTTGAGATCCAATGACGAAGAATACGACCCGGTACCACAGGCCACCGTGCCTGTGGTGAAGGGATGGGGAAGACTCTTCGACATCCAATGACGGAAAACGCCACCCGGTAGCACAGGCCACCGTGCCTGTGAGCGATGAAACTCTGGCGAGGCCGGATGTCCCCGTAGCGGCCTTCGAGGTCGCCGGCACGACAGGGGTCCCGATGCATCGGGACCGTTACGGGTTCCCGCCGCGGCGATTTTCATCGTTCATTTGTCCCGACTCGTCGGGATGCGCCATTGCTCCGAGAATGTCACCCTGAGCCAGGTCGAAGGGTCTTTCCTCGCTCCCTCCGAAAGAACTTGTCCTGAGCAGAGCGAAGGATTCTTCGCCCCCGACTCGTCGGGATGCGCCATTGCTCCAAGAATGTCACCCTGAGCCAGGTCGAAGGGTCTTTCCTCGCTCCCTCCGAAAGAACTTGTCCTGAGCAGAGCGAAGGATTCTTCGCCTCCGAGTCGCTCACGCTCGTCTTCGCTTAGAATGACAGGAATTTACCTCGTCATTCGTCATTCGGGCTTCGTCATTCTGGTTCAGGCTTTGATCTCGGTCCGTTTCACCTCGATGATGTCACCGGTCCGGCAATAGAGGTTCCTCCCCACACGGCCCACGGGCTTGAGACGGAACGGGTCGATCTCCCCATTAACCCAGACTTCGTCCTTGATGTGCATCACCAGCACCTCGCCAAAGACGATCGCCCGGAGTCCTGCTCCCTCCTCCATTATCTCCAGTTTCTGCACCATCCGGCATTCAAGGTTGATCTTGGCCTCGGCCACCCTGGGAGATTTCACCCGGTCACTTTTGATCGCCGTGAG
Source organism: Chloroflexota bacterium (assembly GCA_016210565.1). Lineage (GTDB taxonomy): Bacteria > Chloroflexota > Dehalococcoidia > JACQUA01 > JACQUA01 > JACQUA01. Next base: position 4,061 of record JACQUA010000012.1, on the reverse strand, counting down.
TCCGGTCTCCTTCAGCTCGTCCACGCCGCTGGGATAATCGCCCGAGGCCTGGATGGCCTGCTGGATGATGGCCTCGTCGACCACGTTGATCACAAAATCGCCGGTGGACTCGATGTTCCTTACGGTGTCTTTCTTCTGTCCTCGCTTCAGAGCGAACGAAACACAAATAATCGGGGGCTTGGTGCACACCGGGGCTACGAAGCTGAAAGGGGATGCGTTGTGCGTGCCATCGGGACCCACGGTGGAAATGAAGGCGATAGGAAGCGGTGAGATAATGTTGCCGATCAGGTCATGCAGTTGTTGCCGTGCCAGGCTCGCTGTGTCGATCTTCATGTCGATATTACCTCCATCGTTTTATTCCGCGGTTGCGCGCCGGCGGTCCATCGCAGCGGCAGGATACTTTGCAACAACGCCGGGGTGCTTGTCAAGCCTGCTCGCGGCGGAAACGCTCCGGCAGTATTGACGCCAGCCCGATAAAGTGGCATGATTTGGCCGGTTCTGGTGGCGCCGGTTATCCAATAGTCTGCGCAGGGAAGCGACCTGGATAGAGCTGTCGCGATTTCATGTGGTCTGGCCCGGTGCTATATTATTCGACAGGAGGCAATGAACATGGAAGTAACAGAACGTTCCTCGTGGATGAAGATCGTGGACGCCGAATCGCGGAGGAACGCTTATGGAAAGCGCTAACGCTGTCGGTCAGTCCCCGGTCCCCCGGAAGCATTCCGGCTTCGGAACAGCCTCGTTCATTATATCTATGGTGATGGGAATTTTCCTGGCGGGTGACCTCCTGGTTGCCGGCATACTTGTGGCCCGAAAGACCCCCGACGACTCGCTGGCTCTCATCATTGTTGGGCTATTCATGTTCGTCGCGATGTTCGGGTGTTTGGTTGGGGTCGGTCTGGGAATCGCCGGCGTCGTCGATAGAACCAGGAGAAAGGTGTTCTCCGTGCTGGGTCTGATACTCAACAGCGCCTTGATTCTCGTCATCGCAACTGTGCTTATCGTAGGACTGGCGGCGAAGAAATGAAACCTCAACTCGCGAAAGGGGAAGAGACTGCGGCCTGGAGCGCCTTGCCGGCAACTCCCTGAAGCGGGGTGCGCAGCAGGACCCGGCCACATCATCAACTCGCTGCACCCACCCTACATTGCCATCACTGCGGCAAAGAGCAGGGTTGCCGAGGCGTTGATCACCCAGTGGGCGACCATTGGACCCGCCAGGCTGCCCGTCTTCACTCTGAGTGTGGCGAAGAGGATGCCCCCGAGAAAGCCGACGGGCACACCGGCAAAGGCCACCACGGCGCTCCACAGGTCGGGCGAGGGGTAGCCGGATAGCAGCGCCACCGGTCCACTCAGATGCCACAGGCCGAAAACGCCGCTGGAGACCATGATAGCCTTGACCGGTCCAGCGCCGCCAGCCCGGAGAAGCGCCATCAGTACCCCGCGGAAAGCCACTTCCTCCAGCAACACCGTACCCAGGGGAATCCTGACCAGGACACGGTACCACGGGTCATAAAGGCCATAGCCGCCGTCAAGATACGTCGTGGGGGCCCGCATACCCCGGACAAGCAGCAACCCGGCGAGCAAGAAGACGGTCACGCCAAGTCCGAACGCCGCGCCCAGGATGGCGCTCCTGGGGACGCCCTCAGATGCAATTCCCATGCTGGAAAACGAAACCTTCCAGCCGCGCCAGGCCAGCACCAGCAGGCCGGCGGCCGCGGCCGCCGCCAGCGGAACGTAGACCAGCGCCTGCTGCGAACGCGGCAGCAGGCTGTAGCCGGCGTTGGATGCCAGCAGGGCCAGGGAAAGCCCCGCCGCCGTCCGCATCGCGGCCTTTCTGGTCCGGCCTACGCCCTCCGTGCGGTCGGACGCCTCTTCCGGCCGCTTGCCGGGAAATCGTGAAATGAGAGCCTCAAAGTCCAACCGTCGTCCTCAGTGGTCCTTCATGCTATGCGTGACGTCCCGGTCATTTGTGCATCCGCGTTTTCTCCCCCTTTTGCGAAAGGGGGAAAGGATTGACGAGCGGTACAGCGTGGAATTCTAACACATTCCGGCATTTTCCTGCGGGCTGCATGCCGCGCCGACTTGATAGCAGCAGTGTCAAGTGCTAAAGTTTTGCGAGGAAGCAGGGAAATAGGAAGGAATGGCCGGTGGTCAAGGACAAGAAGATAAGGAAACTGATCCTGGAAATCGTGGACCGGATAAAGCGGGACTACCAGCCGGAGAAGATCATTCTCTACGGCTCCTATGCCTACGGGAAGCCCACTGAGGACAGCGACATAGACCTGTTCATAGTGAAGGAAACGGACAAAAGGTCGGTGGACCGCTTTGTGGAGGTGAGCCGCTTGATTGCTGACTGGGAGGGGCGAGTCTCTGTGTCGCCTCTGGTGTATACACCCGGCGAACTGGAAGAGCGACTAACATTGGGTGATAACTTCGTGGAGGAAATCCTGAGCAGGGGGGACATCGTCTATGCCCGATAGGCGGAAGATGGCGGAGGACTGGTTTGCCCACGGAGACCAGGATTTCCAAGCCGCTAAGGCTTTGTTTGCCGAGGAGGAGTTCACCAGCACCGTTGCCATGCTGCTGCAGCAAGCCAGCGAGAAATATCTAAAAGGCTATCTGGTATATCAGGGATGGAAGCTGAGAAAGACGCACGACCTGCGTCGGCTCACCGCCGAGGCTATCAGCTACGACCCCCGGTTCGAGCAATTCCGTGACTTCGCCAGGAAAACCACGGCCTATTATTTGGAAACCGTTATCCCCCTGGCCCTCCCGCTGACTTCCCGAGAAAAGAGGTTGCGGAAGCCCTCGATCAGACCGAACATCTAATTGGCCTCATCAAGCAGGCAGTACAGCAGACCGGCGGAACATAGAGAAGGCAAATTCAAAGGGCTGAAGGGCCTGAGCCTGTACTACCAGTGCTGGCTGCCGGCCGGCGACCCCAGGGCGATACTGGTGGTGGTCCACGGCCTGGCCGAGCATTCACCGTGGTGAGGGCGCCGGCCTCCGTTTCCCCGCTGGATGGAAGAAATGCGATTTCGCCCATGCCTTTTGATGTTCATGCTAAGGTGCACCGTCACGCCAGTTGAGGCCCAGGATTACCAGGTCGTAAACATCCACCAGGCCGTCTCCGTTCAGGTCGGCGCTGGCATTGAAGCCGGGGTCTCCGTTACGCTTATTCAAGGAGGCCCCGACTAAAGCCAGGTCGGCAGCGTTCACCAGGCCATCTTTGTTGATGTCGCCCGGCGAATAGCGAGGAGTTGGTGTTGGGGATGGGCCGGGGCCTGGCGTGGGAGTTGGAGCGGGCAGCGGCGTTGGCGATGGGCCGGGGCTTGGCAGCGGCGTTGGCGATGGGCCGGGGCTTGGCAGCGCCGTTGGCGATGGAGATGGCGTTGGGCTTGGGCTTGGTGTAGGAGTAGGAGTGGGCGTAGGAGCCGGCGTTGGTAGTAGACTCGCGCCCATCAGGGCCAGACTGTGGGAAGCGCCGCCAGCGATGGCGGCCGCCCCCGTGAGATTGGATACCTGAATCGGAGTCGAGCTGTTAACGTAAGTCCCGTTGCCCAGTTGTCCATGGTCATTCCCACCCCAGGCCCGGACGGTGCCGTCGGACTTGAGGGCCAGACTGTGGTAACCGCCGCCGGCGATGGCCGCCGCCCCCGTGAGATTGGATACCTGAACCGGAGTCGAGCTGTTAACATAAGTGCCGTTGCCCAGTTGTCCATGGTCATTCCCACCCCAGGTCCAGACGGCGCCGTCGGACTTCAGGGCCAGACTATGGCCAGAGCCGCCAGCAATGGCGATCACTCCGCTGAGGCCGGTTACCTGAACCGGCGTAGAACTGGAAACAGTATCACCGTTGCCCAGTCGGCCATTGCCACCCTGCCCCCAGGCCCGGACGGTGCCGTCGGACTTCAGGGCCAGACTGTGGTAACCGCCGCCGGCGATGGCGGTCACCCCGCTGAGACCGGTTACCTGAACCGGGGTAAAGTTGTTAGCGGTAGTGCCGTTGCCCAGTTGGCCATTGCCACCCTGCCCCCAGGCCCAGACGGTGCCGTCGGACT
>JACQUA010000118.1 GCA_016210565.1 Chloroflexota bacterium | reverse complement strand
GGCCCGGACGATCAAGGAGAAACAGATTCACGAGCGCTTCGAGAAGCGGCTGGAGGAGGGATTGACCAAAATCACCGAGAGCTGTCGGAAGAAGAAGCAGACGATAGGTAAGATAGAGAGGCGGGTTGGGAAATTGCTGGGAAGAAATACCCGTGCCGCCGGACTGTTCAAGGTCGAGGTCAGAGAAAAGCCTGGAGGTGGGGCTGAAGTGGTCTGGGAGAAGGTAGAAGCCTGGCGTCACTGGGCGGAACTCAGCGAAGGCTCTTACATCCTGCGAACCAACATTGACGACTGGACTGCCGGGGAACTATGGGAGGCATACATCCAGTTGACTGAGGCCGAAGCCGCCTTTCGCATCCAGAAGAGCGACCTCAAGATAAGACCCATCTGGCATCAAAAAGAGGACCGGGTAAAAGCGCACATCCTGGTCTGCTTCCTGGCCTACGTGGTGTGGAAGATGCTTGGCCAGATGTGCCGGCGGGCGGGCCTGGGTGACGAGCCACGTAGGGTATTCGACGAGATCGCTCAGATCAAGGTAGTTGACGTGGTCATGCCCACCAGGCAGGGCATCATCATCACCAAACGCTGCATCGCCCAGCCGCCCCCGGCCCAGGCAGTCTTGCTCCAGAGGCTCCACTTAAACCTTCCGCAGCGCATCAGAATTCAACAATTGTAGTGGCAAAAACAGATTCAGCTGTGACCGAGTCCAGATATGAAACTGCGGAAGTTCGGTTAGCGCTCATGCCCATCGAACGAGACGGGACGTGTCCCCTCTTCCCCGAATGGTGGGTTACGCTCGCGACCAGCAAGCGTGCGGGCCCGTGCTCCTTATCGATGAACGCCTGGCCAACCACAGAACGGCGTGTCCGCTCGCTTCACCCACCATACGCGGGCTGTCATTGCGAGCGGAGCGAAGCAATCTCACGGCTTGATCGGCCAACCAGGGGATTGCTTCGCTCCGCTCGCAATGACGGGGTGGGGAACTCAATAACTCACGGATTTCACCCTCTCCTTAATCCTCTCCCATCGAGGGAGAGGAGACATCATTTCCAGTTGAACGATTCGTCCCGCAACTGCACCCGGAACTGGGCGATGTACAGGGCGTCGTTCATGTCGATTCTGTCGCCTGTGGCGTCGTCCGGCTTGACGCTGGCGGCGTTGACCGCATTCACGCTCAAGGTATCGGTCCCCAGGCCGCGGATGCCCACCCGGTACTGGGCGATGAACAGGGCGTCGGTCATGTCCACGGTCCCGTTGCTGTTGGCGTCCCCCCGGCGGAAAGTCGCCGTTGCCGCGCCGGACTGGGTTACCGCGCCGCCGCCGGTCCGGGTGATGCTGTTGAAATTCAGCGTCACGGTGTAGGCCGCGGCGGCGCTGCCGGTCAGTTTCAGCCTCAGCCGGGCCACGTCCGCCGGCGGCAGGGGCGCGCCGCCAGAGGCGCTGAAGTCCGTCCGGGCGCTGGCCAGGGTTACCGTGGGCGTCCCGAAGCCTGCTTCGCCGTCCACCCCCACCACCGCCACTCCGGCCGCGTCGTAGGCGGCGTAGGCGTCGTAGCCCCCTATCCCGTCGCTGATGGCAAAGACCTCAGCCCCGTTCTTCAAACGGTTGATCCGGGCGCGGACCACGGCATAGCCGCCAGCCACGTCCGGCGCCAGGGCGGTGTCGGCCGTCAGGGCCAGCGCCGCTGAGGTGATATTGATATAGGCCGTCCGGGTCAGGGTGTTGCTGCCGGCCGGGTTGGAGGCCGTCAGGGAAACGGTGTAGTTTCCCGTGGACGAATAGCTCTTGGAGAGGTTCTGCGACGAGGAACCCGTCCCGTCCCCGAAGCCCCAGGACCAGCCGGTGATGTTCCCGCTGGACTGGTCGGTGAAGCTGATCACCGCCCCGGGGTTGGCCCAGGTGGCCGAGGCGGTGAAGTTCGCCGACGGCATGGCGTAGACCCGCTTGACGGCTGTGGCGGCGCTGCTCCCCGCCGGGTTAGTAACCGTCAGCGTCACCGTGTAGTTCCCGGAGCTGGTATAGGTCTTGGTGGGGTTTTTCGAAGCGCTGCTGGTCCCGTCCCCGAAGCTCCACAGCCAGCTAACGATATTGCCGGTGGAAGTATCCGTGAAATTGACGGCCAGGGGCGCCACGCCGCTGGAAACGTTCTCAGTAAAGCTGGCCACGGGCGTGCCGTAGACGCTCACGGTCTGCGTGGTGGAGCTCGACCCGGCAGGGTTGCTCGCCGTCAAAGTGACGGTGTAGTTGCCCGGCGCGGTGTAAATCTTCACCGGGTTCTGGGAAGAGCTGCCGGTGCCATCGCCAAAGGCCCAGGACCAGGTTGCGGGAAAGTTAGTCGACGTGTCGGTAAAGGTGGCCGTGTTCGGCACGACGCCGCTGGGGGGATTCAGCGTCCTGGTAAAGCCGGCGACCGGCGGGCCGTACACCGTCACGGGCAGGGAAGTGGATGAGGATCCGGCCGGGTTGCCCGCCGTCAGCGTCACGGTGTAGTTGCCGGTGCTGGTATAGGTCTTCGTCGGGTTCTGGGTGGAGCTGGTGCTCCCGTCGCCGAAGCTCCACAGCCAGGTGTAGATGTTGCCGCTCGACCGGTCGGTGAAGCTGACGGTCAGGGGTGCCGGCCCGCCGGCGGGGTCCCGGGTGAAGCCGGCGGCGGGCGCGCTGTAGACCCGCTTGACGGCGGTGGCCGTGCTGCTGCCCGCCGGGTTGGTCACCGTCAGGGTCACGGTGTAGTTGCCGACGCCGGTATAGGTCTTCGTGGGGTTCTGGGAGGAGCTGCCCGTCCCGTCGCCGAAGCTCCAGGACCAGCTAAGAATGTTGCCGGTGGAAGCGTCGGTGAAGATGACCGTCAGGGGCGCGTTCCCGCTGGAAACGTTCTCGGTGAAGCCGGCCACGGGAACGCCGTAGATGCTGACGGGCTGGGAGGTGGAGCTCTGGCCGGCGGAGTTGCCGGCGGTCAGGGTGACGGCGTAGTTGCCGGGCGTGCTGTAGGTCTTGGTTGGATTCATGGAAGAGCTTCCGCTACCATCGCCGAAATTCCACGACCAGCTTACCGGGAAATTGGTTGACGTATCGGTAAAGGCGACCGTGGTGGGGCCGGCGCCGCTGGCCGGCGCCAGCGCCTTCGTAAAGCTGGCTACGGGCCGGACGTAGGCGGAAGGCACATACTTCAGGGTGGTGAAGTCGAGTCCGCTGGGGATGTCGTAGGACTTACTGTTGAACGTCTGGCCGGTAACGTAAACGTACCCGGAGCTGTCCAGAGCGATGGCCGAGGCGCGATCGTCGCTGTTTCTCAGCCCCCGGTACCGGGCCGCCCACTGCTGGACGCCGCCGGTGTCGTACCAGATGGTGGCGTAGTCCATGCCCGAGCCGCTGCCGCCATAGCTGGAGCCGGTAGCGTAGACGTTCCCCGCTGCGTCCACGACGATGGCCGAGGCCGTGTCCTCACCGTTCCCCGGCCCGTTGTAGCGGCGCACCCATTGCTCGTTGCCGCTGCTGTTGTACTTGATGGTGGCATAGTCATTGCCGCTGCCGGCGCCGGCGCTCGCGCCGGTGACGTAGACGTTTCCCGTTCCGTCCAGGCCGATACCGGAGGGCGCGTCGCGACCGTTCCCCGGCCCATTGTAGCGGGCTGCCCACATCTCCAGACCGCTGCTGTTGTACTTGATAGTCGTGTAGTCATCGCCCGTGCCGATCCCCAAGCTTGAGCCGGTGACGTAGACGTTTCCGGAGCCGTCCAGGGCGATGCCGCTGGCCCGGTCGTCGCCGTTCCCCGGCCCGTTGTAACGGGCTATCCACTGCTGGTTGCCGCTGCTGGTATCGTACTTGATGGTGACGTAGTCGTCGCCGCTGCCGGCGCCGGCGCTGTAGCCGGTGACGTAGACGTTCCCGGAGCCGTCCAGGAACATGGCCGTGGCCCGGTCCGAGCCGCTCGCCGGACCGTTGTAGCGGGTCGCCCACAGCTTAGCGCCGCTGCTGTTGTACTTGACGGTAGCGTAGTCATCGCCAGCCGTGCCGCCCTCGCTGGAGCCGGTGACGTAAACGTTCCCGGAGCCGTCCACGGCAACGGCCGCGGGCGAATCGTAGCCGTTCGCCGTCCCATAGTAGTAGTAGGTTTCCCACTGCTTAACGCCGCTGCTATTGTACTTGACGGTGGTGTAGTCATCGGTGCCGCTGAACCTGCGGCTCGCGCCGGTGACATAGACGTTGCCTGAGGCATCCACAGCGATGGCCCTGGCCGTATCCGCGCGGTCCATCCCATTATTGTAGTAGGCTTGCCACTGCCAGACGCCACTGTTATTGTACTTGAAAGTCAGGTAGTCGCCGCCAAAGCCGGGATGGAGGCTCGTGCCGGTGACGTAGACGTTGCCTGAGGCGTCCACGGCGATGGCGGTGGCCCAATCGTCGAAGTCCCCATCCCCAGCGTAGGCTACCCAGACTGGAGGGTTCGGGATGGGCGCCGATTGCACCCGCGCCTCGGCTCTAGCAGGCTGCGACGCCCAGCCGGCGTTGTCGTAGGCGAAAACGTAGTAGAAGTAAAAGTCGCCGGCGGTCAGCCCCGCGTCGACAAACTCTGTGTTGGAGCCGGAATAGATGACACCTCGGAGGCCGGTCGCCACCTCATAGTAACTAATCCCGCTGCCTTGATCCGAGAACCCCGACCAGTCCAGGAAAACCCGGCCATCGCCGGGCGTGGCCGTCATGGTACCAGGGTTCGGTGGGGTGGTATCAAGAATCAGCGAACGACTGACGACGCCGGACACGTTTCCCGCTACGTCTTTGAACTGGGCGTAGACGGTCTTGACGCCGTCTCCGGCGGAAACCGACCATGACCTGGTAGTCGCATAGGGCTCCCAGCCGCTCCAGTTGCTGCCGTCGTTGCTGAACCTCATCGAGGCCACGCTGCCGCTGTCATCGGTGGCCGAAAGCTGCAGGATGACCGGGTTAGAGTTGGCATAGGCATTGTTGATCGAACCGTGGGGAGGTTCAAAATCGGTTACGTTCGTGATGCTCTTCTCGCTGCTTCCCACCCTCCACGTTACGGTGTAGACGCCTGCCTGTTCGAAGGTGAAGAGATACCCGTTGGTAGAGTAATTCCCGCCGCTGGCCTCCCATGTGGGAAACCCGCCGGGTCGGATGGGCATGTCGGTGAAGACTACCTTAAACGGCGGGTTCCCGGACGTCGCGGATGCGGCAAACCACGCCAGTGGCTTGGTGGGACCGCCGTAGTACCACTGGCCGGTCCCCGGGTCGTACCCTGCGGTGTACGTGACGCCTGCCTTCGTCCAGGTCAACGTGGCCTGGCTAATGTCGAGGGTATCCCAGGCATCAGAACTACTGCTGGTGAATGTCCGCCACGAGCCCAGCTTCGGATCGTAAATAGCGATGCCGAACCCGTTATAGCCGTTGCCCGAGTAGGTCCAGGCTACCACCCCATTCTTGGCCATGATGGTGCTGCCCGGCATGTAGCTGTTATACCACGACCCGCTCTGCCACGACCCCCGGCCGGCGTCATAAGTCGCGAAGCGGACCGTACGGGACCCGTCCAGTTGCGGAATCCACGCCACCACGCCGTCCCAGTTGACCCAGGGACCAGCGCTGATCGACTGCGGGCCCTGCTCCTGCCAGCGGCCCAGCCCGGCGTCATAGGTGGCGTAGAATATGGTCCCCTGAACTCTTTCCCACACTGCAACTATGCCAGCCTGGGGCGGGTTTGACCAGGTAAGCTCCGCGGAGTATGCCGAGTAGTAGCTTTCCGCCCAGACGTCCCGCAACCGGTCGTACACCTTGTAGTGAAACTTGTTGCCATCCAACCACACCTGCACGTCCTGCCAGGGCGCTACATACGCCGCGGCGCGCGGCGGCGCCGGGACTTCCGGGGCCGCCAGGATGGCGGTTATCATGAAGACCGCCAGCGTTATCCTGAGGAGGCTGCGCCAGTTGCGGGACCGGGAGACCGGGCGCCGCACCGGGGACACTGGACGGCAGGGGAACGCGGAACCGCGGCGGCGATCATCGCCGGAATGGCAGAAAGCGGGCCGCCTGGGGGCAACTTCTTTCATACTTGCTCCTCCCTGGAAATCGCGCAAAGTCGTCAAAGTCCCGGACCGTTTGGATGCACGGGGAAACGCCGTCCCCGAATAATGGCAGACTATACACCCGCCCGCGGCGGTTTGTCAACGAAGCGACACTGAAACGAAGCCGACACGAAACGATTCGAAGATTGGAAGGTGAGAAGAGGCAGCTTTGCCTACCCCCCATCCACCCTGCGCCTGGCGCACGGCTATTTGGCCAGGCGGTTGCCGGCGGAGAAGGCTTCGGCCAGGTGGTCGCCGACCTTGAAGTACTTGTTGTCGTGGTTGGAGAAGATGAAGAGCTTCATCTTCTTGATGTCAGGCAGACTGTTGGTGATAAACCGGTCCTCGCAGTAGGCTTCAGGCCTTGAAAGATGCGTTGAAGAGAAGATCTTTCACCACAGAGACACCGAGGACCCGGAGAAAGCTGTCAGCTTTCGGCAATCAGCTGTCAGCCACCTGGCCACCCAGCCCTGGGAGGGCGGGGACCTGAAGCTGATAGCTGACGGCTGATCGCTATTCGCTTTGCGTCCTTTGCGGTGAAAACCGTGCCCTCGGCGTTTATCATCACGCAAGATTTTGCAAGATTTATTGGCTTTGCATCAGTAGAGGAACGGGATAAATTTGCGGGTCTTCTTCACAAAGGCTTCGTAGGCGGCGCCGAACTTCTTGAGGTTCTTGGCCTCTTCCACCCTGGCGGCGGCGAACACGGAGAACATCACCAGGTGGGCCAGGACCAGGCCGGGGACTGAGGGGGCCTTGACGAAGATGCCCCATCCCAGCAGCCCCAGCGAGCTGTACAGGGGGTGCCGAATGTATTTGTAGATGCCGTGAGTGACCAGGACGGTAGTGTTTTCGAAGTTGCCTTCTGCTTTGCCTCTGGTGCGCAGCGAATAGAAGCCGCTTACGGCGAACACCAGGGAGGCGAGGAGCACGATCCAGGAGACAATCTGGCGCGGCGAGAGGACATCGCGGAACCAGCTATCCAGGTTGAGGGCGAGCAGCCCGACCAGCGCCTCGAAGGCGAAAAAGCGATAGAAGCCATGGGAGCCGGGTCGGCGCAACGACGGCAGCGAGATGAGGACGATGCCGGCGGACAGGGCGGCGAAAAGGGCAATCCTGAACACTAACACAGCATTCAGCTTACAGCTATCAGCTTTCAGCTTTCAGTCAGTGCCCCCCGGGGGGGCGGCAGGCTGACGGCTGATAGCTGACAGCTACGTCCTACAGCTTCAAGTAGCTGTGGGCGTAGAGGGTCTTGTTCTCCAGGATGCGGACGGTCTTGACCAGGTCGCTGATTTCCGGCTTGCTCATGTCGAAGCCGCTGTCGTCGAATTCAGCGCCGTCCTTATAGTTCTGGTACAGCCGGAGATAGAGTTTGCCTTTGTCCGTGGAGGCGTCGCTCGTTTCCAGGATGCGGATCGTCTCCATCAGCTTATCATCCAGGGCATCGGCAATGGCCGTGTCCAGCCCGGCGCCCATCATCATGACCAGGTAAACGCGGTTGAGTAACGGCCTGATTTCGGTCGGGCAGCTATTCGAGATGTTGGAGAGACCGCAAGTGGTCAGGGGTGGCGGGTCGGCCATCTGCTTGAAAAAGCGCACGGCGGCTATGGTCTGGAGGGCCTGGTCCTGGTTCCCATTGACCGTGAGCACCAGCGGGTCCAGATAGATATTGGTCATGAGGACGTTGTTTTCGGCGGCGACCGGGAGGATTGTTTCCGAAGCCAGCTCGATTCGGGCATCGGCCGTCGTCGGCAGGCCGGTGGAGCCGAGGGTCAGGGCGATGATGTTGGCGTTGTATCTGGCTGCCAGGGGCATCAGGGCCTGGAGGCGCTCCGGCGTGGCGTCAGTGCTGTTGATGAAGGGCTTCTTCTGGCACACCTTGAGTCCGGCCTCCATGGCGACGGCGTTGGTGGTATCGAGGGACAGGGGCACGTCCACGACTCCCTGGACGGCATTGATGATCCAGGGCATGATTTCGGCGCCGGCCTTCTTCTGCGGGCCGATATTGAGGTCGACGGCTTTGGCGCCCTTTTTGACCTGGCGTTTGGCAAGGTCCTGGATGAACTCGTTGTCCCTTTTCTCGATGGCCGCCCTGACCGGCGGGGCGATGACATGGATGCTTTCGCCGATGACGTAAAACAAGGCACTCCTTTCAGTCGATTAGAAGATCGAAGATTGAAGATTAAAGATTAGGGATTCAAGATTTGGAATCTGGGTCCTGGGATTGCAGGTATTTGATGAAACCGCCGAGGGATTTGGAGATCTTCTCTGCCATGACGCAGTTGTCTCTGAACTCAGTTTGACTGATGTAACTCTGGTCCAAGGCCACATAGAGTTGACTTCTAACCTCTCCGCAAGAACCTTTGGCTGTGAAGAGAAACTTAGCAAACTCCTTCTTTGATTTCCTCTCGAAACCCTCCGCGATATTGGACATGACCGACACTGAACTTCTTTGGATCTGGCGAGCCAATCCGTAATCTTGGGAAAATTTGGCCGCAGAAGTCGGCCGATATATCGTGTTAACAAACTGCCTGGATAGTTTCCAGACCTCGAGGTCCTCGAATCGCTCAATGCTCACGCCGCCTCGCTGTACTCGGGGTGATCACAAGGTGCTGCCAACCTTGATAATCTTGAATCTTCAATCTTCTAATCTTCAATTAGCCTGAGCTTTCTCGCTACGGCGTGAACGGTCTTCCTCGCCGGTGAGTCCTCCGGCAGCTCGATGACCGGCCTGCCTTTGGCGTCCAGGGCCGTTATGTTCGGGTCCAGCGGAATTTGCCCGATGAGCTGCAGGCCCGTCTTTTCGACTTCCTGCTGCATTTCGGGAGATAACGGCCCGTCAACGCGGTTGACGACCAGGGCTATCTGATCGACGTGGGTACGTATCTCCTTGATGAGTTCTTTGATCCTGCCGGCGGTGATGATGCTGCGCACGGAGTTGTCGGCTACGATGAGCAGGACATCGATGTCTTTGGTGGTCTGGCGGCTGATGTGTTCCATGCCGGCTTCGTTGTCTATGACCACGAAATCGTAGTTGCTCGTCAGCCGGTCGATGGAGTCACGCAGCATATTGTTGGCGGCGCAATAGCAGCCGGGGCCTTCCGGACGGCCCATCGCCAGGAGATCGATCCGTTCGCTTTCGACGAGGGACTCGTGAATCTTGTATTCGATGTAGGCGTTCTTGGCCATGCCCGGGTCGAATTTGCCGCGTTTGACCTGGCGGGCCATGTCCTCCCGCACCGCCCCGACGGTTTCTTCCAGCGGCAAGCCCAGCGCCAGGTTGAGGTTGGAGCTGGGGTCGCCGTCGATGGCCAGGACCGTACCTCTGGCTGAAAGTATCTTGATCAACAGGGCGGATACGGTGGTCTTGCCGGTGCCGCCTTTGCCGGCGATGGCAATCGTCTTGGACATTCAAGATTCAAGATTCAAGATTCAAGATTCCCCACCACCCCGGTTGTCTGCAGACTTAGCTGCCGACTGCCAGGGGCAAGATTCAAGGCCCTCATTTCCAGGCTGTTGTTTGCACATACTTTATGAACCCGGCCAGCGACCTGGAAATAGTTTCCGCCGCTTCGTAGGCCTTCTGGAACTCATCTCTCGAGACGTAGCCCAGGTCGAGGGTAAGCCAGAGCTGGCTTCGCAACTCGCCACAGGAGCCTTTAGCCATATACAGGAAGTTGGCGAATTCTTTATTGCTCCGACGTTCGAAACCTTCAGCGATATTTGAGACCACCGAAACCGCGCTCCGTTGCATTTGCCTTGCCAGGCTCACATCCCTGGAGAAAGAACAGTTTCTGGTCAACTTGTAAACGACGGGGACTATCTGCCTGCCCAATTGCCAGATCTCAAGGTCTTCGAATTTTTGACGTTGTAACAAAGTTATGTGATTTGATCAAGCCCACTTCCAGGTGACGTGTTTGGAAACCAACTGAAACTCAGGATTCAATGACAGGTAT
>JACQUA010000117.1 GCA_016210565.1 Chloroflexota bacterium | reverse complement strand
TCGATGACCCAGCCGCACTACCATTCTGAACCATTTTTGGATGGCGATTGTGCGGCATTTTCTCTACTCCCACCTTCTTGGCCACGGTCTTCGCGTTTCGCCTGATGACCATTACCAGCCGATTCTTCTTCAATTGGCGCGCCCGTCCAACGACGGCGCGCCTCGTCTCCCAGCGAACGCTGACGGAGTGCCCTCAGACGCTGGATTTCGGCGTTGTCTGCCCAGATCACCCATCTGTATGGTGATCGCTCCTCTCGGCGGGCGCGCACCCAACCTTGCTGAACCCAGTTGTAGAGGCTCGACTGAGGAATGCCGAGGATTTGGGCCAAATCCGATCTCATCCATTCATCTGGGGCAAGTCCCTCCCGGCGTGGCATACGGTTGCGGCTCTTGCCAATGCCCAGATTACGCTGTATGTCTTTGATCCCTTGCTCCCCGAAGCGCAGCCCTTCCGTCAGCGGCTGATAGCCCGCTTCGTTCAGCCGTCGCGCGATGGCCATGGCCGACAGCCCCTCGCTTGTCAATGCTTGCACGTGCGCGCATAGCTCGGGGTAGTAGCTCAAGTCGGCCAGCCTGGATATCGGACGAATAACCATACCATCTGTTCGCCCACCACCCAACCAGTGAATACTAACACGCACTCGCTCCGTTGCGCCCTCAGCATCGACGACTACCCGCTCGACCACCTGTCTAATGATCTCTTTACGGTCGGCTGCTGTTGTGGTCGGTGCCGACCAAAGTGCCGGAATGTCTGCCGCTAGACGGCAAATCGCCGCTCGCTCTTCGGCCGAAAGCACACGCGGTTGCTGGCGAAGAAACCGATGATACTCCTCCTCAAGCCGCTGCTTCTCGGCCAGCTTCTCTTCCCATGCACGTTCCAGAGTGCGTGCCACCAGCCGGTTTTCTGGCTCAACTGCGTGATATTGGCGAGCCGCTCGTTCGGCTTCATAGCCTGCTCGTTCCAGCCTTTGACGCCACATACGGGTCAGTTCATCCCGTTCTTGCTGCAAACGCTCTGTCGCCGTCAGCGATAGCTCCAGAGCTGCTGGCTCAAGCGCCGCGAGCACCTGCTGGCTAACGTAACGGTCGAGACACGCCCCGGGTATGTGCTGACACATCGGCCCGCCGTGATTGTTGCGTAGTTGAGTACACTCGTAGGTATGACGGTCAGAGGAACCAGCGTAATGCACGACCATCCGGCAATCGCAGCGCACACAGGCGACTAGACCCGCGAGCAGCGCGGCTCCTTCCCGAACAGCCCCCATCGCCTCGGCACGAGCGCGGTTTGCCTGGAGCCGTGCGAGGTTCGCTTCGTATTGCTCCCAATTGATGTAAGCAGGAACGTGATCTGGTATCAGCGCGAGCCAATCCGCTGGCTCTGTCACTACCCGCCCGGTGCGAGGTCTACCAGGCTGCTGCCGTCTGGGGTCCTCTTGCCGGCGCCCAAAAACGTAGGCCCCCGCGTAGATCGGGTGCTTCAGCATCATCTGCAGAGTCATCCGATTCGGCTGCCGCCAGGATAATGCCCCTTTCCCCTGCCCTTCGCGTACGCGCACGCCAAACCGAATGTCGTACTTCGCTAGGTAACGCAACAACCCGCCCATAGTTCCTAGCTCCGTGAACTTGCGGAAGACTAGACGCACTACTCCCTGCACTTGTTCATCCGGGTCGAAGCCGATCTTGCCAGGCTCCTGCCAAACGTAGCCGATTGGCAGCGCGAAAGCCAGTTCGCCTCGCCGCGCCTTGTTCAGACGACCTTGATACATCCTCTGCTTGAGGATGTGCAACTCGGCCTCACTCATCGTGCCTTTCAAGCCTAGTAACAGCCTATCGTTGTACTGGGCCGGGTCATAAATCCCATCGACATCGGCGATCAGGGTACGGAAAAGCGCACACAGTTCTAGCAGTTGATGCCAATCTTTGTTGGAACGGGCTAGCCGCGACATCTCGATACCGATGATGATCCCTACATGGTCTAGGCTAACCTCGGATACGAGACGCTGAAATCCGACCCGCCCTTCCGCACTAGCACCTGACTTGCCCTGATCATCGTCGATTACCAAGACCCGATTCGCTGACCAACCTAGCGCCTCAGCGCGACTTCTCAGGCCATATTGCAGTCGGGTTGACTCCTGGTGATCTAGCACTTGCTGAGGGGTTGACTGGCGCACATAGACTACTGCTATTCGATCTCGATGCCAAGACTGAATCTTCTCCGAGGGGAATTCTCCCAACGGTATTGACGATCTCTTCGCTGCCAAAGATGCTGGACTCATCGTCGCCCTCCGCGTCTCTTGAGAGGCTCTGAGATAGCTGACGTTCCACAAGTTGGCTTAGCATCCACAGTAGACGCTGGCGATTGACCAATGGCACCTGCTTCCAGCGGCAGGTCGCCTGCCATGGTGCAAGCGGGGGGGAACTGCGACGGTTGACGAACTGGACATAGCGCACCACCTTTTTCCTGTCCGGATGCCTGGGCTGCCCGTATCCTGTCGGCCAGTGCCACTAGGTTTAGCAGCCCCTTGATTTCTATCATAGGCGGCATGTTGCCTTCTGTCAAGCTAACCGTCTCACTGGTATTATGGCTGGGTAATCTCGATGTGCCACACCTGGTCCGGATGGTCAGGATCGGCGGGCCGCTTCAGATTCTGCGGCTTCGTCTTTGGCTGACGGTGAAGCAGGTTCTTGTCGTCCAGAATCCCGTACACTTGGTAAGGCCGGAAGTAAGCCACGTCTTGGTCGACCATGAGCCAAGCCAGACGCTTGTAGCCCATGGCCGGATGCCCAAGGGCAAAGGCACATACGGCATCGACCTCGTCGGGTGTAGGCAGTATCAATCGCCGGGTGGCTCCGGGCCGCGGCGCCACATGCCTGTCCCGCCTGAGGCGGGTCCTCTTCGGCTCGACTCTGCCAGCGATGATAGGTGGCCCAGGGTAATCCCAGTTGAGCCAAGATGCCTTGTAGTGGCTCATCACTGTGGAGTTGGGATCGTCGCACTGTCTCTAGAAGCATGGCTTTCTGCTCGGCAGCGTACCGATGATGGGGACTCATGGCCAGAGCCCCTTTTTTTAGCTGGAGGTTCTCGGCACTAAGCTCGGCGATCACTGCCCGTAGCCGGTTGATCTCCGCTTGCAGCCGGACCTCGACGCTATCCACCTTGGGGCCTCGCCTCCTGCTGTTCAGAGCGGTGACTGCGCCTTCCCTAGCTTGCTTCTCCCAGATATAGAACTGGGTAGTGGCCAGTTGATGGCGGCGGCAGACTTCGCTGATGCTTTGCCCTGCCTGTCTAGCCTCTTCGAGAACGCGAAGTTTCTCTTCGGCGGTCCATTGACGGCGGCTCTGTGTGATCATGGTCTCACCCCCTTCACGCATTATACTCTATCTGGCGCTTTGGTAGGGGCTCGACCCTCACCTAAACTCAAGGCCCAAATGTATCACTTCGTCGCCGGCAAAACAGCGAGGTGTTCATACCTGAGCACTGGTTTGGGGCGGAGATGGCGCCGCAGCGCAAGCGGCTGGGCATTCCAGAGGAGCGGGAGTTCGCCACCAAAGTGGAGTTGGGTTGGC
>JACQUA010000134.1 GCA_016210565.1 Chloroflexota bacterium | reverse complement strand
GTGCCTGTGAGTCGCCGTACGGAAACCGACGCAGCCGGTATCACAGGCCACCGTGCCTGTGAGTCGCCGTACGGAAACCGACGCAGCCGGTACCACAGGCCACCGTGTCTGTGAGGGCCCGTTTGGGACCGATGCCAGAATATTACTGTCAGTGACGGGAAATCCCCTTCCAGCTTATGCACACGGAAGAATAGATGCTGCATCGGGTTACGATGAACAAGGGGGACGTTCACCGCAGAGGACGCCGAGGTTCGCAGAGGCTCGCAGTCTTATCAGTGGTTTCCCCTTTGCGTTCCTGCGCGTCCTTTGCGGTAAAGGGCTGTGGCCCCTGCCGCAACCATCGGTCAATACTTCTCGCGTTCGCATCGGCGCCCGGTCATAATTGGATCAGGAGAATAGCATGGTAGAAAAGATTCTTGAAAGGAAAAAGGAGCCGGAGCCCCAGGAAACCCTCTATGACCGGGAGCGCCGGTATCTGAATGACATGGTGCGCAACCGGGCGGAGGGGCAGGTGGTCATCAAGGGCAAAGGACTCACTTACGAGCAGGGCCGCCAGGGACTCACCAAGTTCTATACCCATCGTTATGTAAACTGGGATAAGATAGGGGTCCCCGGGTGGAGCATTTTCGTGCAGCGCATTCACAAGCACTCGGGGAAACACATCCACCAGGGAGGCCTTTGCATCTTCGTCCTGGATGGCAAAGGGTACACGGTGGTAGATGGCCAGCGATACGACTGGGAAGAAGGCGATCTGATAGTTCTGCCGATAAAGCCGGGCGGCGTGGAACACCAGCACTTCAACGTGGACCCCAACCACCCGGCGGAATGGATGGCCTACATCTACGAGACCATGCGCGACTACTACAGCGTCGGCCGAATCCAGGTGGAAGACCATCCGGATTGGGGCGCCAGGCCAGCAAAGTAGGAGGGAACAAGAAGTCCCAAAAACCATCCTCCAAACTCCAAAGCGATCCGCCAATATGTCAGCGGTGCACCATCGAGGATGAAAAGGTCATTCTGAGCGTAGGCGAGTCCCGATGGTATCGGGACGAGTCGGAGTCGAAGAATCTTTCGCTGGCCCCGCACCGGGGACGAAAGACCCTTCGACTGCCCCTTCGCTTCGCTCAGGACTTTCCGGCTCAGGGTGCCGTTTTCGTCATTTTTCATTTTCATTTTTGATGTTTGATTTCTTACTCGGGAGGGAAAAATGAAGACGTTGTTCTGGCTAACCATCGTTCTCGTCACCGGGTCAATAGTGCTGGCTGCCTGCGCCCAGCCGCTGGCGCCCCCGGCCGCCCCGGAGGCCAAAGGCCCGGCGGCGAAGGTCGCCTCCAGGGCTGCCTGGGAGGAGAAATGGGAAAGCACCCTGGCCAGGGCAAAACAGGAAGGCGTGGTGCGGGTCTACTCAGGATGGGGGGCTGAAACCAGGGTATTGCTGAGCCAGGCTTTCAAGGACAAGTATGGCATCGAGCTGGAATTCACCCCATTTTCCAAATCGGCTGAGATCGTGGCCAGGGTCCAGGCCGAGAAGAGGGCCGGGCTGAACATAGCCGACGTCTTCGGGGCCGGCGCTACCACCCAGATAACCATGATGAAGCCCGAAGGTCTTCTGGGTCCCATAGAGGGATTCTTGATCCTTCCCGAAGTTACTGACCCCAGGGCATGGCAGGGGGAAAAACCGCCTTTCGTGGACAAGGACAAGCGGGTGATCGGAATGATCGCCGGCCTCCAGCGGCAGATCAGCTACAACACCACTATGGTCAAGGAAGGCGAGATAACCTCTTACAAAGACCTGCTGAAGCCCCAGTACAAAGGGAAAATAGCCATGGCTGACCCCAGCCTCAGCGGCACCGCCAACGCCATGTTCGGTCACCTCGCCTACGACCTCTGGAACCAGGAGGAAGCCAGCGACTGGCTGAGGCAGTTGATCAAGCAGCAGGAAGCGATCATTCAAAGGGAACACCGCCTGGTGGTGGAATGGGTCGCCAGGGGTAAGTATCCGGTCGGCATCGGCGGCCAGTACGAGTCGGTGGCCGAGTTCATGAACCTGGGCGCCCCCATAAGCGTCGCCGTGCAGAAGGAAGGCCACAGCATGGACTATGCCGCCGGCGGTCTCGGCGTGCCCACCGTGTCGCCCCATCCCAACGCCGCCGCCGTCTTCGTCAACTGGCTCCTCACTAAAGAAGGACAGACGCTTTTTGCAGTCAAAGGCTATGGCTACCCCAGCCGGCGGCTGGATGTTCCCACCGAGGGGATCAATCCCGTTTTCCTCCCCCGGCCGGGAGAAAAGGTATTCTACGCATCGGAAGAGGCCATCGTGTTCAGGGGGAAGATGATGGAGGTCGCCCGGAAGATCATGGAAGAAGCCAGCAGGAAGTAGGTCAAGTAGACTCTGGTGGGTTAACTGCAAAGTCTTGCCGCCGCCCAGGTAACTATGCCATCCCGATGCATCGGGAAACACGAACAAACACAAAACCGTCACCGATCCCGACGAGTCGGCACAATAAAGGATGAAAATGTCATTCTGAGCGAAGACGAGCGTCAGTCCCGATAGAATCGGGAGAGTCGAAGAATCCTTCGCTCCGCTCAGGACAAGTCCTTTCGCTGGTCTTCCCCCAGGGACGAAAGACCCTTCGACTTCGCTCAGGGTGACAGGCCATTTGCCAGCGCCAGGATTAGTGTGCGAAAATGGACAGGGTAATTGTTGGAGTCGCCACGCGACAGAAGCGGCCGTGGCAACGGACCAGGAGAGATCAACTATGGTAAACACAACGAAACCAGCACAGCAAGTTGCCGAGCAGAAACCGGGCCTGCCCAAAGACGACGTATGGGTCCCTTCGGTCTGCGAGATGTGCTATTGCCACTGCGGCATCATTGTCCACCGGGTAAACGGCGTGGTGGTCAAGATCGAAGGGGACCCTAATTGTCCCCATAACCGGGGCAAACTTTGCGCCAAGGGCAATGCCGCATTGCTGGGAGTGTACGATCCCAGCCGCGTCAAGACCCCGCTCAAGAGGACTAATCCGGAAAAGGGCGTGGGCATCGACCCGAAGTGGCAGGAGATCACCTGGAAAGAAGCCATGGACACCGTGGTCGAGAAGCTCCGGAAAGTCAGGCAGGATGACCCTCGCAGCCTGGTCTTCGCGAGTTGGGATACTTCCCTCACTCCGGGTTCAGTTTTCGGCGCCTGGACTGCCGCCTGGGGCGGTCCGACCGGCCTGCTCAACGCCTATCGCTGCGGGGCGGCTCTGCACGCGGCCACATACGAAATATTGTCAACATTCCATACCGAAGTGGACCTTGACTACTGCGACTATCTCATCCTGTTCGGGAACGGAAAGGGCTTCATGGTGGGCGTTACTCCAAACCTCAATGCCCAAAAAATGGCGGAGGCCAGGGCGCGGGGAATGAAGCTTGTGGTCGTTGATCCCCTTTGCAGCACCGCGGCCGCCAAGGCTGACGAATGGGTGCCGATCAGACCCAGCACCGATGGCGCATTGGCCCTGGCTATGCTTAACGTGCTCTTGAACGAGCTGAACATTTACGACGCGGAGTTCTTGAGGAAATACACCAATGCTCCCTACCTGATCGGGCCTGACAGCGGGTATGTAAGAGATAAGGCCAGCCGCAA
Source organism: Chloroflexota bacterium (assembly GCA_016210565.1). Classification (GTDB taxonomy): domain Bacteria; phylum Chloroflexota; class Dehalococcoidia; order JACQUA01; family JACQUA01; genus JACQUA01. The sequence goes on along the minus strand of JACQUA010000134.1, from coordinate 1,888 downwards.
ACCGATGGTCTGGGATAGCGCGGAAAACCGGGCCAAACCCTTCGACGGAGACGTCGGGGAATTCGCCATCGAGGGAAGTTACGTTGTGGATGGAATCAGGTGTTCTCCGGCCTTCCAGCTATTGAAGGACCACGTCAGGAAATATACCCCGGAGGAAGCTTCGGAAATAACCACCATTCCCGCGGCAACGATACGCCGGCTGGCGCGGGAGTTCGGGCAGGCGGCCAGGATAGGCTCGAAAATTGTGATCCGGGGGAAAGAGCTGCCCTACCGCCCCGCGGCGGCCAACTATTACAAGGGCGTTACGCCGCGCAAGCATGGGACGTTGGCCAGTCTGTCCATCCACCTCCTGAACTTCGCCGTGGGCGCGGTGTATGTCCCCGGCGGCCACACCGGCCTCAACATCGTCGGCCCGGAAAAGAGCTGGGTCCCGGGGAAAGACCCCGACGGCCTCTCCACCCCGGCCCACGCCGTAGGCCACGGCTTTAACCCTTTCGACATCAACGTCAGGCCGCCCCAGCAAATCGATCTGAAGTCTTTTCTGCCGGCCATGCACAGCGGCGCCCCCACCGTCGGGATATGCATTGCGGAGCCCGAGAAATACAAAGCGCCGGTCGCTCCGGCAATGTTACTGCATTGTCGCGCTAACATGATGATGAGCCGGGAAAACCTGCGCGACACCGCTGAGACCATAACCAAGATTCCCTTTATGGTCTCCTTCGCCTATGAACTGGACGAGACTGCGGAATTCGCCGACATAGTCCTGCCGGACGTTCACGCCCTGGAGAGATTGGCCCTGTTCCCCAACCAGCCGCATAACAGACTGAGCACCATGGCGACGGACTGGCACTGGGGCATCCTGCAGCCCGTGGTGCCGCCCGCCCACCAGTCCAGGCACTACATGGAGGTGCTGATAGAGATCGCCGACAGGCTGGGGTTCCGGGACAAGTTCAACCTCATGTGCAATTCCCACCTCAGCCTGAAAGACCCGTTTAAGCTGCTCCCCGGCGAGAAGTACAGCCTGGAACAGATATTCGACCGGTGGGCCAGGTCGCTACACGGCGCCGAACATGGCCTGGAGTGGTTCAAAGAACACGGCAACCTGACCAAGGAAAAGAAAACCCTCGAGAGATACCCGTTGGTAGACCTCACCGTGCGTTTTCCAATATATTTCGAAAACTACTACAGGGCCGGCAAAGAGATAAAGAGGGTGGGGGAAGAAGCGGGCATCCCCTGGGACGTTTCCGACTACTTGGCCCTGCTTGAGTGGAAACCAACGCCTACTATCGAAAAAAGGGGCCAGGAATACGACCTGTTCTGCGTTAACTACACGATTCCGATTCACTTCAAGAGCTTTACTTCGCAAAATCCGTGGCTGAACGAGCTGGCAGAGAACCACCCTTCCTATTACAAGGTCCTGATCAATGCCGACACCGCCCGGAAAAGGGGCATAAAGGAGGGAGACCTGATCACCATAGAGTCCAGCGCGGGAAAGATCCAGGGGAGGGCCAGGGTCAGCCAGGGTGTCCATCCTGAGGTGGTGGGCGTGGCCGGCACCCTCGGGTCCTGGGCGAAGGGGAAGCCCATCGCCAGGGGGAAAGGGCTGCACCACAATAGCCTTCTTCCCTACAACGTGGAGCGGATGGACCCCGTCTCCGGGGCGGTGGACGACTGCGTCGAAGTGAAGGTGTATAAGGGGGCAGGCTGAAATTGTCATTCTGAGCGAAGACGAGCGTCAGCGAGTCGGAGTCGAAGAACCTTTGTCATTCTGAGCGAAGTCGAAGAATCCTTCGCGGTGGTGGCAAAAGACCCTTCGACTGCGCTCAGGGTGACATTTTCTGAGCGAAGCCGAAGAATCCTTCGCGGTGGTGGCGAAAGACCCTTCGAC
>JACQUA010000133.1 GCA_016210565.1 Chloroflexota bacterium | reverse complement strand
GAAGCGAGCGTAGCGAGCGTAGTCGAAGAATCCTTTGCTTCGCTCAGGACAAGTTCTTTCGGGTTGGGGAGCGGAACGAAAGACCCTTCGCCTGCCCCTTCGCTTCGCTCAGGGGCTTCGGCTCAGGGTGACAGCCTATTTTCGTAGCAATGACGAATGATCGATTGAACCACGCAGCCGCCATCGGCCCGCCTCGACGAATGAAGATGAACCGGCATTGCCCCACCACCGTAGGCGTCCCGACTTGTCGGGATGTGTTCGCCCGCCGGCGGGCCCCGATGGGTTGGGACCCCTACGGCCGTGGGATAGCTTCGCCCCGATGCAGTACAACTCGCGCTACCGGCGGTGGTTCCTCCGGCCTCCGAATTACTGCCGGGTGACCGTGAACGTTGACGTGCTCACGGTGGTGTTGCCGGCCTTGTCCCTGGCGGTAGCCGTGAAGGTGTAGACGCGTCCGCTGAAATCGTTGGGCTGACACCACTGCTCCACTGAGTAATAGTATGTCCCATCAATGGGGCCGAGGTCCACGGTATAAACGCCGTATTCGTCGTCGATGCGCCGGTTAGTGTAGACCAGGCCCGAAGTATTGGGTATGTCGGCGGCGAAGAGGTCTACGAATATCTGTATCAGGGTGCCCGGTTTATCGCGGCGGGCCGTGGTCGGCGTTACGGATTGGGTGACGGTGGGCGCCGTCTTGTCTACCCGTAGGTCCAACCAGTTGGGCGGTCCCTCTTCGTTACCCGCATTGTCCCAGGACCGCCCGAGCAACCGCCACTGGCCGTCGGTGGTGAACTGGAGGGGGGACTGGTAGAGCGGCCAGCTAGCGCTTTCATCGAGACTGTAGCGGGTCTCCAGGACGCCGGAGCCCCCCGGGTTGTCGGCGGCCGGCAGGGTGACCGTAATATTGGACTTCCACCAGCCCTGGTTGCCCTGGGTGCCGCTGATGACGATGGGTGTGGTGGGGGCCGTCTTGTCCGGCGGCTCGGTAAAATTGAGGGCCTGGTAGACGTTGACCAGTCCCTGCCCGTGCTGGGGGTCCCAGCCCGCGGCGCCGAGGTCGGTGGCCGAGTCGCGCATTCTCTGGCGGGCCGAGGTCGCTGTAAATCCCGCCTTGAGGAGCAGGGCGGCGACGCCGCTGACGTGCGGCGTGGACGCCGACGTCTGGGTGAGATAGCCGTAGCCCCCGCCCAGGGCGGTAGAATAGTTATTGTTGCCCGGGGCCATCAGTTCCAGGCCGTAGCCGGTGCCGGAACTGCTGAGCCGGGCGTTCTGCTCATCGGTCGCCCCGACGGCGATGACGGTCGAGTAAAGGGCCGGATAGACCACGTTGTTGCCGGTGCCGCCGGCGTTGCCCTTGTTGCCGGCGCCAGCCACCAGGACGATGCCGGCGTTGGAGGCGTTGGTCAGGGCCTGTTCGCCGGCCCAGGGCCATTGCCCGTCCCCGAGGGACATGTTCACCACCTGCATGCCGTTGTTGGTGGCCCACTCCAGGCCGGCGATGATATCGCTGACCCAGCCGCCGCCGGTGCTCGAGAGGACTTTCACGGCGTAGAGCGCGGCCTCGGGGGCCACGCCGATGGTCCCGATGTCATTGTCCCTGGCGCCGATGATGCCGGCCACCAGAGTGCCGTGGCCGTTGTCGTCGTTGCCGGTGGGCACTCCGGCCACAAAGGAGACGTTCCCGGTTACAACGAGGTCGGGGTGGCTCAGATCTATGCCGGTGTCGAGCACGGCCACCTTTATCCCCGTCCCCTTGTTGGTGGGATGTATCAGTTCGGCGTCAACCCTGTCTACCCCCCAGTCCATCACCTCGGAAAGGGCCCGGACCGGGACGTCATCCTCCACCCGCAGGACGCCCGGAAGCCGCCGCAGGCGGTCAAGCTGGCCTTCGGAGATGTCGGCCAGTATCGTCGGTACTATGGTGTAGGTCCGCTTCACCGCGCCGCCCAGGCTGACGATAATCGCGGCGTCCTGGCTGCCAGGCTGGTGGTCGAAGGACACCAGGACCGTTCTCACCGGCGATTGGGCAGCAGCCGGTGAAAGAAGGGGAAGCTGGGGAAAGGGCGCGGCGAGGACGAGCGCCATGACGAGGACCAGGAGTTTTCGCAACATGTTCACCCTCTTTCCTTTTGAAAAAAGATCATTGTTCTTCCGGCGGCGGTTGTTTGGCTATGTCAGGCGGCTCTGGCAGACGCCGGCGAAAGACCGAGGGTTGTACTATACTACAAGAAATCACCCGGCGCAATACATCTCGGCGGGAGTTCATGGAGTTCCTTAAATTCTGTCCCCCAGAGCCGATAGCTGACTGCCGACCGCCGGCCATCGACTACTGACTAACGACTAAAGACTGCTTGCTTGACTGCTTGACTGCTTGACTGCTTGACTGCTAGACTGGCTTAACCCAATAACTCAATAATCCGATAACCCGATAACCCAATAACTCTAATGAACTCTGTCCTCCTCGTCAATCCCAACCGCATGCGGCCGCCCATCGCCCCACTGGCCCTGGACTATCTGGGGGAGGCCCTGCGCCGCAGCGGCTTCGACGTGGACGTGCTTGACCTCTGCCTGACGGAAGACCCGGCCGCGGTGATTGACCGGTACTTCGCTTCCGGCGATCCCCTCCTGGTCGCGGTGACTATCCGGAATACCGATGACGTCTATTATGTCTCCCAGGACTTCTGCCTGGAGAAATACCGGGAGATAATATCCCATGTGTGCCGGGTCTCGGATGCGCCGGTCGTTCTTGGCGGCTGCGGCTATTCTATTTTCCCCGAGGCTATCCTTGACTACTTTGACCTCAATCTGGGCGTGTGGGGCGAGGGTGAGATCGCCCTGCCGGCCCTGGCCAGACAGATCGCCACGCACGGCGATTTGTCAGAGGTCCCGGGCCTGGTGTACTCCGCAAAGCGGAGCGGCGGGTTCTGCCGGAACCCGCCGGTTCCCGTGGACCTCAGCCGGAGCGGCCCCCTGCCCAGGGACACCGTCGACAATGAACGCTATTTCCGGGAAGGGGGCCAACTGGGTGTGGAGACCAAGCGGGGATGCCCCAACCGCTGCGCCTATTGCGCCGATCCCCTGGGGAAGGCCGGCCTGTCACTGAGGCCGCCGGCGGCTGTGGCCGCGGAGATCGCGGGGCTGGCAGACCGGGGGATCGACCATCTCCACTTCTGTGATAGCGAGTTCAATCTACCCGCGGCTCATGCCGCCGGGGTATGTTCCGAAATCATCAACCTGGGTCAGGGGGACAGGGTGAGATGGTACGCCTATTGTAGCCCGGCGCCCTTTACCGACGAGCTGGCCGCGCTGTGCGCCACGGCCGGCTGCGCCGGGTTGAATTTCGGCGCTGACAGCGGCAGCGACGCGATGCTCCGTCAACTGGGCAGGGATTTCACCCGGGAAGACCTCGCCCGGACCGCGGAAACATGCCGCCGCCACGGCATCGTTTTCATGTACGATCTCCTGCTGGGCGGGCCGGGAGAGACCAGGGATTCCTTGAAGGAGACGGTTGATTTGATGAAGCGGCTCTCTCCTGACAGGGTGGGGGTCTCGCTGGGGGTGCGGCTTTTCCCCGGCACCCGGCTGGGGGACCGGGCGCTGGCGGAAGGGCCCCTGGCGGCCAACCCGGGCGTGAGGGGCAAGGTGTCGGCGAACTCCAAGCTGCTGGCGCCCGTGTTCTACCTCTCCCCGGAGCTGGGCTGGGACGCCGAGGCCTATTTGGCCGGGTTGATCGGGGCGGACGAGCGTTTCTTCTTCGCCTCGCGGGAGGCGGGTGAGGCCAACTACAATTACAATGATAACAGCGTGCTGGTGCAGGCCATCAAGGATGGCTACCGGGGGGCGTACTGGGATATCCTGCGCCGGTTGAAGGAAGGTTCCGGGGGGTCGTAGCCGCAGGTCTTTACGCCTGCGGGGTGGGGTAGAAGATCAAGGTTCAAAGGTTAGAAGGTTCGTTGGGTTATTGGGTTATTGGGTTGTTGAGTTATTGAGTTCCCGCTGCCGGACTGCTCGACTGCTTGACTGCTTGACTGCTTGACTGCTCGACTGCCCAGACCGTTGTTTCGTTTGACACGCTGCCATCTGCCATGTAACATGTAGCCGGGTCAGTTCGCCGACGAAGAGAAAGGAGGCCAGTCCGATGAAAGGTTTCTTCCGTTTGTCAGCCGTTGCATGCCTCCTGCTTGTGTTTGTGGCCGCGGGTTGCGGGGGCGAGTCGGGGGCGACGCCGGCGCCTTCGACGCCCCGCCCCGCCGCAACCACCCCGGCGCCCCCGGGCGCCGCCACCGCGGTCCCAACAGTGGCGCCAACGAGCCCGGGGGCGACGGCCAAAGCCCCGCCTCCCGCCGGGCCCGCTTACTACCAGGGGAAGACTATCGAAATGGTGGTGGCGTCGGCCGCGGGCGGGCCGACGGACATGAACGGCCGGGCGGCGGCGACTTTCTATCCGGAATACCTTCCCGGCAGCCCCAAGGTCATCATCCGCAACGTTCCGGGCGGCGGCGGTTCGGTGGCAGTCAATAACTTCGTCGAAAAGACCAAGCCGGACGGCTTGAACCTGCTGGCCGCCGCTTCTTCGGCCCTGAACAACCAGCGCCTCGGCATCGACATCGTCCGCTACGACCTGCGTAAGGTTAAGTTCATTTCCAGCCTCTCGCGGGCCGAGTCGCTGGTATTCGTCCGCAAAGAGGCGCTGCCCCGCCTGACCGATCCTAATGCCCGCGCGCTGGTCGTTGGCGGCCGTGAGGGGACGGAAAGCTGGCAGGCGATGCCGATGTGGGGCCGGGAGTTCCTGGGGTGGAATGTGCGCTGGATAATCGGCTTTGCCGGCAGCGCCGAGCTGGAGCTGGCCATGCGCCGCGGCGAGATCGATATGTTCGGCACGGCCGATGCCAGCGTTCCCCAGAGGCTGGTGGAGGAGGGGGTAGCCACCGTCGTGGCCCAGATCGGCTCTTTCGACAAGGGGAAATGGATGCCGCGGGCCGACTATCCGGATGTGCCGGTGTTTGCGACTATGCTGCAGCAGAGGGGCGTAGCTGGGTTGCCCTGGCAGGCATATCTCGGGTGGACGGCCCCGGGCTCGTCGCTGGACCGCTGGCTGGCCTCGGCCCCGGGAACGCCCGACAACGTCATGGGGGTGTTGATAGACTCCTATAAGAGAATGGCCCGCGACCAGAGATTCGACAGCATGGTCAAGAAGACCATTACTCCTATCTATACCCTGAGCTACGGGGAGGATGTGGCTGCCATTGTCAAGGACCTCCTGGATAGCCCTCCCGAGGCAGTCGAATACCCCCTTCAGTTGCAAAAGAAGTTCGGCATTGTGCGTTGACGCTGAGGACGAAACCACGAACGGGCACTGATGAACACGAAGCAATTCCCCGGGGAATGCCACCCGGTACCACAGGCCGCCGTGCCTGTGAGGGCTGAATCAGGCCGATGTCTGAAACCACAGCACCAGGTCCGTCTGAAAATCGTTCTTCCGAGGCTGGCGGCCAATCACCATGCCGGCTGAAAAGTGGCTCACAGGCACGGCGGCCTGTGGTACTGGTGTCCCTGTATCCCCTCCGCGGTTGACACCCAGCCACCTCCAATGTAACATGGGGCTGGATCTGGGCTGAAAGTGTCAAACATCGTGTTTGCCAGGATTCCAAAACAAAGATTCAAAGAGTTTCACGCCAGCATTGAGGGGGAGGGGTGGTGGTGGGGCCTCTGCGCCGATTGCGGCGGCCGCTGCGAATACAACAAGATCGGTTCCCTCCTGCCCGGAGAGAAGGAGTTCCTCGCGGGGGAATTGAAGATGCCGGTCACGACCTTTGCCGACAGATACCTGGACAGGCTGGTCACGCCGTTCGGCGTCATAGATGTTTTGAAGCTGAAGGACGGGTGCCCTTTTCTGGACGCGGAATGGCGGTGCGCCATAAAGAACACCAAGGTGGTGCTGTGCGAGACCTACCCTGTGGCTTTCTACATCAAGGACGAGAGGGTGGAGTTCTTCATCGACCCGTGGTGTCCTTTGACGAGGCACAAGGATATCAGGGACTATTTCGAAGGGACGGTGGTTCCGGCGCTGCGGAAGCTGGAGGCGCCGGTGGCCTGGTACAAAGCGGCGGCCCTGTACGATGAGCACAACTTCGACTACAAGACCATCGAGCAGGAGCGCGGGAAAGAACTGCGCTGCCGGTCTTTTACGCTGGACTACCTCATGAGCCGGAGGGTGTAAGAGTTCCCCGGCCCTGCCGCCCCGCCCGTTATTGAGTTCCTTGAGTTATTGGGTTCCCCCCTCCCCCGGCGGGCAGCTACTCACTACTCGCTACTCGCTACTAATCTAATCCGAGAATCCTTTTCGCGTTTTCGCCCAGAATCCTCTTCTTGTCCGCGTCAGGAATATCCAGAGAGGCTATGAGCTTCGGATAGGTCTCCAGCCTCTTCAGTCCCCCCCCAGGGCCATGCGGGAAGTCGGTGGCAAAGACGAGCTGGTCCGCGCCCAGCACCTCGTAGGCGCATTTTATGGCGGCGGCGCTGCCGCCCACCGCGGTGTCGTAATAGAACCGGCGGAAGCGGTCGAAAACGTTTCCCGGGAGCGGCCGGCCCAGGTCTTCTTTCTGCGTCTCGGGAGGGTAAGACTCGTCGATGCGCCCGGACATGAAGGGAATGAGCCCCCCGCCCAGGTGATGGCTGACTACCTTCAGCCCCGGGTATTTCTCCATTATGCCGCTGAAAACCAGGCGCGAGAGGGATAGTGCCGTCTCAAAGGGCCAGCCGAAGACGTGGGCGAGGTCATAAGCCTGTTCGTAAGGCCGCCCGCTGTAGCTAACCGGATTGACCGGATGGATGTACACCACCGTCCCGAGTTCGGCAGCCCGGGCCCAGAACGGGAGGAATTCCGGCGAGTCCAGGGGTTTGCCCCGGAGGTGCGAGGGGAAGGCGAAGGCCCGCAGGCCCAGGGTCCTGGCGGCCCGGTCCATCTCGGCGAGCCCGCCATGGTCCAGCGCCTCGAGAGGAACACTGCCGGCGCCCACCAGCCGTCCCCGGGACTCCTCCGTCAGCCGGGCCATGCTATCGTTTATCGCCCGGGCGACTTTCACTTTCTGCTGCGCGTCGTCCACCACCACATTGGAGTCCACCATGCCGAACAGGGTGACCACCTGCCGGTCGATGCCGTAGGTATCGAGAAGTTCCACCCTCTTGCCTATATCCAGGGCATAGGGCGTTTCGCGGGCCAGGGAGTAGACCCGCTCGACACTGCGTTTCACCTCCCTGCCGCCCATGGCTGCCAGTTCCTCAATATATGCCGCGCTGGCCATGTGGGTAAAGATATCGATAATCATGGTTGCTACGTCCTCCCTTGCTTCTTTTTGCCAGAATGACCGCCATTCGGTCTTTGATCGGGCAAAATTATAGGCGGCCGCGCGTCCTGATGTCAAACTTGTGGATATAACTTGCGGCGCGCATTATAATAGTCGGTAGTGTGGTACTCCGGCTGGTTGGCAATCGGGCTCGCACAGCCACGGAGGCCTGTGGTACCGGCTGGCGCAGCGGCCGTGGATAGACGGGGGGGCCGGGGTGGGGAACTCGATAACTCAATAACTCAATTACTCAAGGAACTCTCTATGACTCAATACGATGTTATCATTGTCGGCGGTGGGCCGGCAGGGCTCTTTGCCGCCCTGGAGCTTTCCCGGTCGGAAAAGTTGAGGGTGCTTCTTCTGGAAAAGGGGAAGGACCTGGAGCAGCGGGAATGCCCGATTGAAGGCACGCCCAATCCCTGTGAACCGTGCCTGCCTTGCAGCCAGATATGCGGGCTGGGTGGCGCGGGGGCGTTCAGCGACGGCAAGCTGACGCTGTCCTCCGAAGTGGGTGGAAGGCTGGCCGACTATGTCGGCCGGGACCAGGCCGAGGAGTTGGTCCGGTTCGTGGACGATGTCTACCTGAAATTCGGCGCCCCGACCAGGGTCTTCGGGGTGGGCGAAGCCATCGAGCAGTACCAGCGCCGGGCCAGCCTGGCCGAACTCCGGCTTCTGCCCGTCCGTTTGCGGCACCTGGGAACCGAGCATGCCAGGGAAGTGATCAAAGCCATCCGGGACCATGTCGCCCCGAAGGTGGAGATACGGACCAGCCGGGCGGCCACCTCGATTTTGACGGAAGACGGGCGGGTGGTGGGAGTGGAAACGGAAGGCGGCGAGAGATTTTCTTGCCGCTATTTGCTGGTAGCCCCGGGCCGCGAGGGGGCCGACTGGTTGATGCAGGAAGCCCACCGCCTCAAGCTGACGCTGGGCGTCAACCCGGTGGATGTGGGGGTGAGGGTGGAGGTGCCCGCTGCCGTGCTGGAAGATCTCACGAGTATCCTGTACGAGTCCAAACTGGAGTTCTTTTCCCCGACCTTTGATGACAGGGTGAGGACCTTCTGCATGTGTCCTCACGGGGAAGTGACTTTTGAGTACATCGGCGGGGCGGAACCGGTCACCACCGTGAACGGGCACAGCTACGCCGACCGGAAGACCGGCAACACCAATTTCGCTCTCCTGGTGAGCACCCAGTTCACCGAGCCTTTCAAGGAACCCATCGCCTACGGGAAGTACCTGGCCCGTCTGGCCAATCTGCTGGGTGGGGGGGTGCTTGTCCAGCGCCTGGGGGACCTGAGAGATGGGCGGCGGACCACCCGGGAGCGGCTGGCCAAGGGTATTGTCGAGCCTACCCTGAAGAGGGCCACCCCCGGCGACCTCAGCTACGTGTTGCCCTATCGCTACTTGACTGACATCGTGGAGATGCTGGAAGCCATGGACAAGCTGGCTCCCGGCGTCGCCTCTCGCCACACTCTGCTGTATGGGTTAGAAGTCAAGTTCTATTCGTCGCGGCTGCAACTGAGCCCGGAGCTGGAATCGGAGGTGAAGGACATGTTCGCGGCTGGGGATGGGGCAGGGGTGACCAGGGGTCTTGTCCAGGCCTCGGCCTCGGGGGTGGTCGTTGCCCGGGGAATCCTCCGCCGCTTCCAGGGGGAGGCCTGAGAAACCTACAGGGCCTCCCCCTGCGCAAGCGGGTCTATTCTATTTAGCGGGGGCAGGGGGGATTGAGGGGGGTCCCGGTTTGCCTCTGGGACCGCCGAAAGGCGCGGGGCCGGGCTTGCCCGGAATCCCCGGCTTGCCCGGTAGACCGGGCGCGCCTGCGAAGCCGGGCCCGATCGGGACGTCGGGCCTTGACTGCCACCAGGTCTTGTACTGGTCGGCCTGCGCCTGGGTTAGCCTGCCCTGCTCAACCATGGCCTTGAGCCGGTTGTCCAGGGCCTCGGCCTGCATCTCACGCTGGGCCTGGGCAAAGGCCTTTTCCAGTCTCTGCTGGTCGATGCCGAGAATGACGGCGACCCTGGCGAACAGGGTCTTGCCGGCGGCAGGGGGAGTGGGTTTCGGTGTTTGAGCGTAGACCACGCCGCCGATGCTGCCCGCCAGCACTACGGCTGCCAGCGCTGCGATGATGAGGAACTTCTTGCTGCGCTGCATTTCTGTTTCACCTCCTTTTGCTTGGGTAACAAAGAAATCTTTGTCTGGCCATCTCTCTATCTCTTTTCTCTCTCTGTTCCTCACCTCCTTTCTACCATACATTGTAGCGGGTGGTTGTTAAGAAGCGGTTAAGCTTCCACTGTCATTCTGAGCGAAGCGAAGAATCTTTGGGGGAAGGGCAGCGAAGAATGTTTGGGGAAGGGCAGCGAAGAATGTTTGGGGAAGGGCAGCGAAGAATCTTTGGGGGAAGGGCAGCGAAGAATCTTTGGGGGAAGCGCAGCCGCAGAGGCTTTGGCTGAGCAGGTGAAAGGGGAGAATGCACCAATAGAAAGGCAACACCAGTTGTGGCATGATGGGATTGGCTGCGATGCCGTGGCGGTTTGATTTATCAAACGCAGGGGAACGCCTCGATTACGTCGGGGCCGCTAGGCACCGGCAGTGCGCTATTATTTATTGCGTTTGTATCAGTACAAATAAAAAGAGCCGCCCGTTTCCGGGCGGCTCTTTTTATGGTTGCTTACCCTTGAAGGGTCTTGCTTAGGCCTTTTTCTTCTGGGTCAGGGGTATGATGCCCACGATGATGGCGATGACGGCCATGATCAGGGCAACCCAGGGCATGGTGTTGGACGCGTCAGCGCCACGGGAACCGGCGGCGCCGGCGGATCCGGCAGGTCCGGCAGGTCCGACGGCTCCGGGGGCTCCGGGGGATCCGGCGGGTCCAGCGGGTCCGGCAGATCCGGCAGGTCCGGCAGATCCGGCCTCGCCGGCTTTTCCGGCGGGTCCGGCAGGTCCGTCTTTGCCAGCAGGTCCGGGAGGTCCGGCGGGTCCGGGAGGTCCGGGGGCGGGGGTGACGCCGGGAAGAGGCGCGGCGCCGTCACCGGTGACGGCGGGTACTTCGAAGGTGCCGGTAGCGGTGATGCCGGCCACGTCAACGGCCTTCACTTCATATTTGCCGGCCTTGGTGGTGGGCACGGCCACTATGGCGGTGAAGGAGGGTCCGACGCCCGCCGGCGGGGTGTTCGCCTGAACGGTTTCAGGGAAGGTGGAGATCTTTTTGCCATCGAAGAAGATGTCCACCGGCGAGCCGGCGGTGAAGTCCTTGCCGGTGATCACGATGGAGCCGATGCCGGTGCTGGGGCTCAGGGTGATGGCCGAGGCCTTCTTCGAGATGGTGAAGGTGGCGCTGGCCACGGGCACCCCGTTAACGCTCAGGATGATTTCGGCGGGTCCATCGGGCAGTCCCTCGCTGGGGATCTTGGCCGTCCCGGCGATGAGGCCGGTGCCGCCCACCGTAATCTGGGACGGGATCAGTTCCAGGGGCTGGGCGCCGGCGCCGGTGTTAAGGCCGACGGTGACGTTGCCGCCCGGGGTCGGGATGCCGGCGGCGGTGAAGGATATCACCGTGCCCATGGCTCCGCTGGTGGGCGTGAGCTTGATGCCGGTGGTCATGGTGAAGGACCGCAGCGCCAGGATTTGCTGGGTGGTGACGACCCTGCCGGTGTTTACCGGCGGGCCGGCGGCCGTGCCGGCAAGCACGAGCACAGCCCCGGTGTTGATATCGAGGGTATAGGTCCCGGGGGGGCCGTCCGGCACGGTGAAGGTGGCCGTCCAGGCGCCGCTGGTGTTGGCGGTGATACCGGAAGCGACGATCTTGTTGACGATGCCGGCGCCGCCGGTGAAGTTGAGGGTGATGGCGTTCTCCAGGTTACCGAAGCCGGTGCCCTTCACCGTGACGACGGTTCCGGGCGGGCCGTTGCTGGGCGACCGGTCCATGTAGGGGACCACGTTGAGGGTGTTGACCGCCGTGTCGGCCCTGCCCCCAAGAGCAGCAGCAGCAGCCGGGAACAGGGTCCTGTTGGATCCAGGCGCAGCCCCATATACGGCGCCCGGCGGCAGGCCGGCAACATCCCTGTTGGGCCCGGTGTAGGGGGTGGGCACCGGGGTGGCGCCCATGGAGGTGAACAGGGCGAAGTTGGTGGAACCCTGGACGTAAATTTCCAGGAGTCCAGTGCGGCGGTCGGGCAGGATGAAGGAAGCGCCCCAGCTCCCGTTGGCATCGGCTACGGCCGTAGCCATAACGGTACCGGGATCGATGGGGATGGTCCAGTCCTTCTGCCCGTTGCTGCCGGCCAGCCAGAGGGTGACGGCTTCACCGGCATTCCAGCCAACGCCGGCCACCCTGCTGCCACCGATGGCGATGGGGCTGCCGACGATGGCGTTTACCGGGCTCAGCGTGGTCTGCGCGTCAACGGCGAGGCCCTGGGCGGGTTGGGTGAAGGCTACGGGAACCAGCACCGCGACCACGATGAACGCAATTGCAAGTCTTATGAGTCTGCTCATCTAGGTTTGTGTTTCTCCTTTCGTTAGTTTGGTCTGAAGGTGACACCTACAGGTGTGAGTAAGGGAGCACCTCCTTCAGGGACCACGGCTTCTGTTCATGTTGCGGCCCTCCTCAAACAAGAAATCTAGCGACCTTGATGTCTATGAAATAGCTGCGCGTTATTTGAAATCAAATCCCGGCCCTGACCAGCCGGGACCAAAAGCATTCAAGGGAATCCGAAGCGCGAGACTCCGTTCCCGCGAAGGCGGAATGAAAACAGGACTTGCCTGGGGTCTAAGGGATCAGGGCAGGGCCGCATGGAAGGGGGGTCGCTATGAAGCCGGTATGCCGGTCGCTTCCGGGTTCCAGGCTTAACTCCCTTAGACCCCAGGACCACGATGAAGTCACTGTGTCTCGCTCCGGTTTATACTGTTTAACGCAACGGTCCGGTTTTGGATAGCCCGGAGAAAGCTGCTATCAAACGATTCCCCAAGCTTGACCGTCGCGAGTGCTTTATGAAATGTAGCACACATTTGCGGAGAAAAGGTTAAGAAAAGGTTAAAAATTGGCCATCGTCCGGCCGGGTTCGAGTGTTTCTTCGTTATTGATTCTGCCATCGCGGAAATGGACCAACCGCCGGGTGTACTCGGCAATGTCCCGCTCGTGGGTCACCAGGATTATGGTGATGCCGTCTTCCTGGTTGAGCTTCTGGAGGATCGCCATGATCTCGTGACTGGTCCTCGTGTCCAGGTTTCCGGTGGGTTCGTCGGCCAGGATGAGGGCCGGTTCCTGCGCCAGGGCGCGGGCGATGGCCACCCGCTGTTGCTCGCCTCCCGAAAGCTCATGGGCGGTGTGCTTGGCCCGCCCGGACAGGCCCACTTTTTCGAGGGCATCCCGGGCCCTCTGCCGGCGGTTTTTGACGCCGCTGTAGACCATGGGCAGCTCCACGTTGTCCAGGGCGCTGGTGCGGGGCAGGAGGTTGTAGGACTGGAAGACAAACCCAATCTTCTTGTTTCTGACCTCTGCCAGCCTGTCATCAGTCAACCCGCTCACCTCGCTCCCTTCCAGCCGGTAGCTGCCCGAGGTGGGTTTGTCCAGGCAGCCCAGGATATTCATGAACGTGGATTTGCCGGAGCCGGATGGACCCATGATGGCCATCATCTCACCCGGCTTGATGGTCAGGGACACGTCCGCCAGGGCGTTGACCTCAAGGTTTCCCATTTTGTAGACTTTTGAAAGGTTCTGTACTTCTATCATGGTTTGTCCCCGTCCTGTCACCCTGAGCCGGAGCCTTGAGCGAAGCGAAGTGGCAGGCGAAGGGTCTTTGCTACCCGCCGCGGAAAGAACTTGTCCTGAGCGGAGCGAAGGATTCTTCGACTGCGCTCGCTATGCTCGCTTCGCTCAGAATGACAGCTTTCTATTCATACCTTAGCGCCTGGATCGGGTTCATCTTCGCGGCCCGGCTGGCGGGATAGACGCCGAAGAACAGACCGATGCCCACGGCCACACCCAGGGCCAGGATGGCTATTTCGGGGCTGACGGAGGTGCGCAGCGGGGAACCCGCGAGCTGCACGCCGTTGATCAAATGGGAAGCCAGGAGTCCCGCCCCGTAACCGATGATGGCGCCGCTGAAGCTCATGGTCGCCGATTCAATGAGAAACTGGAGCAAAATGTCCCTGCCCTTGGCGCCCACGGCCTTACGGATGCCGATTTCCCTGGTCCGCTCCGTCACCGCCACGATCATAATGTTCATGATTCCGATGCCGCCGACCAGGAGCGAGATGCCGGCGATGGCGCCGAGGAAAATGGTCATGACGCCGGTTACCGAGGTGAAGGTGGCGATCATATCTTCCTGGCTGAGCACGGAGAAGTCCTCGCTTCCGGGGGCCACGCGGTGCCGCTGCCTCAGAATCTCGCTGATCTGGTCCTTCGCGGCCTGGATGCGATCGGGATTGGCGGCGGTGATGTAGATGCTGGCGACCCTCTGGGCCCCGCCGGATCCCCTCTCGACCTGGAGACGCGTTTGCAGCGTGGTCAGGGGTATCATGACCACGTCGTCGGCGCTGCCGAAGCCGCTGCCTCCTTTGGCCTTCAGGACACCGATTACCCGGAACTGGATGCCCTGGACTTTTATGAACTGGTCGATGGGGTTGACGCCGCCGAAGAGGTTCCTGGAAGTGGTGTCTCCCAGCACCGCCACCAGGGACCGGGACCGCACCTGGAAAGTTTGAACGAACTCGCCGGCCGCTACTTCCCAGTTGCGGACGTACTGGAACTCCGGAGTCACGCCCTGCACCTGAGCGCGGGTGTTGACCGACCCCGCCACGAGCTGGGCGAAGGTCTGGGAGGAAGGGGCGACCAGCTTGACGTCCGGGGCCAGAACTGGGTCGTTCAGGGCCGTGGCGTCTTCAAGGCTGAGATTGGCGGTGCCCGCGCCTCCCCGCACCCCCTGCGTGGACTGCTGGCCGGGGAAGACTATGAGGAGGTTGGTACCGACCCCCTCGATCTGCTGGGTTATCGAAGCCTGGGCGCCGGCGCCAATGGACATCAGGGCGATAACGGCGGCGACGCCGATGATGATGCCCAGCATGGTCAGGGATGACCTCAGCTTGTTCGCCGTAATGCCGCGGAAGGCGAGAAAGACGCTATCTAAAATACGCATGGGAGGCCTCCTTCGTGGGAAATGACGAATGAGGAAATCCTAAAGGACGACGTCCGTACCACGGGCATCTTGCCCGTGGGACTTCCGGGGACGGGTGGGTTGGCAGGGCTTGCTCCTTTCGGGTTCACCATCGCACGAATTCGGCGTCTCACAGGCACGGCGGCCTGTGGTACCGGTCCGTCGATTTGTCATTAGGGTTTCGTCATTCGTCATTTCTCTGGCAGCCTACCGCGGCGGCGGCCCGCCGCCGAACATTATGTTCGGCTGTGGAGGCATGCGGGCGCCCTGCTGCTGGGAGCCCGGGGCCGTTTGAATGACCACTTTGTCGCCCTCGTCAACGCCTTCCGTTATCTCGGTGTACTGGTCGTTGGCCAGGCCCACTTTTAGGGGCCTGTCCTGCGCCTGTCCGTCAATGGCCACCTGGACCTTCTGGACTCCCCCCTGGAAGACCAGGGCGCGGTTGGGAACGAGGAGGACATTCTCTTTCTTGTTGATGACGATGCGGGCCGTGGCGGACATGCCGTCTTTGAGTTCGGCGGCGGCCAGGCCGGAAGCGCTACGCTGCGCCGGCCGGCTGCCGGCGGCCTGTCCCGGGGCGCCGGCGGGTCGCTGCCCGCCCGCGCCTGCCTGGGCCGGGGCAGCGGGTTGGGCGGCTGCCGGAGCGCCAGGGTCGGGAGATGTTGCGGGCGTGGCGGCTGACGCAGGGCGCGGCTCCAATCTTATGGTAACGGCATACCGCACGATCCCTTGCTGCACCGTGGCCAGGGGAGAGATGGCGTCCACGGCACCGCTGAAGGTCTGTCCCCGGACAGAATCCACCGTGACGGACGCCGGCATCCCGACCCTGACGCTATTGACGTCGTACTCTTCGATGAAGGCATCGACCCTGGCCTGCGTGGTGTCAACGATGGGGATGAAGAAGGACCCGGGGGCGATGGCGTCGCCCACTTTGGCCTTGAAATCCCCGATGACCCCGTCAAAAGGAGCGATGATCGTGGACTTTTCCAGTTGCAGCTTGGCGTCGTCCACCTGGAGCTGGGCCGAGGCTAGCTGTATTTCCTTGAGCTTGATGTCCAGGGCGTCCGGGGGCTTTCTCATTAACGAAAGGGTCTGCTCCGCGTTTGTAATGGCCGCCTCGGCGCTGACGACGGCATTCTGTTTCTGCTTGACTTCAAGGGGGTCCCCGTTCTTCTTGGCCAGCATGTCGTTCAGGGTGAACTCGGCCGAGGCCAGGGCCGCTTCGGCGGCGGCCACGGCATCCCTGGCTCTGGCTATGTTATTCTGTCCGGTGACCAGGTTGTTGTCCTGCAGTCGCCTGGCCAGCTCGAGGCTCTCGGCGGCCTTCAGTACTTCGTACTCAGTGGACTTGTTCTGTTCCAGGAGTTTCTGGTTCTTCATGAGGGTTTCGATGGCGTCCTGGACTGCCCGGTTATCCCGCACCGTGTCGTCCGCCAGCTTCTGCTCGGCGGTGGTCACGGCGATGCGGGCGTTGCGGAGATCCGCGGTAGCGTTGCGCACCGCCGTCTCCGCCCTGGCGAAGTCATTTTCGGTGTAGGGGTTTTGAGCCTTTTTCAAGGCTTCCCGGGCGTATTCCAGGTTGGACCTGGCTACCGTAAGAGACGCCTCGGCTTTGGCGATGTCTTCAGGCTCGTAGGCGGGTTCCTTTGCCTTCTGCAGGGCCAGCACGGCCGCGTCCAGGTTGTTCTGGAGCCTGAGCAAGTCCCTTTCCTGGGCCGAGGTGTCGAGCCGGGCGATCACGTCTCCCTTTTTCGCACTGCTCCCCATGCGGACATTCAATTCCGCCAGGACGGCGTTACCGGCCTGGGATCCCGAGACGGCGCCGCTGAACCCCAGTTTGGTTATCTGGGGCAGAGTGATGTTGCCGCTAGAGGTCACCGCTATTTCCAGGTCGCCGCGGGCGACGTCGACCGTGGTCACGGTCTGGGCCTCGGCGGTCTTCCCCCAGGGCAGGGACTGGCAGCCGGAGACCAGCAGGGCTGACAGCAGGATGGATAGCAGGGCGATTCCGCGTTTGTCTTTCACAGTGCCTCCTTCTTATGATTTCTCCGTAGCCGCACCCTTTACGGGTGCGCTTGTGATTTTTTCGTAGTCGTACGCTTTACGGTGCGCGGTAGCGGTTAGACAGTTTCTCGGTGTCCCCTGTGCCTCTGTGGTGAACATACACGTCATCACTTAACGCCCTTGCTGGACGTGATGACGGTCGTTCATCTTGTAAACCAGTCTAGGGTCGAATTGTTAAGAAAGGGTTAATGTTTGAGGCCGATTTGAGAAGAATGGCGAGATTTGTCGGGAGGGGAGGGAAATGGCGGCGCGGGGGGCCCGGGGGTTGGGCTGGGTGCAGGGGGTGGCTCTGGCCTGTTGTCGCGCACCCGTAAAGGGTGCGGCCATGAACCGGTTATGGGGTCCGCGCACCCGTAAAGGGTTCGGCTACGGGGATGGTGAAGGTGAAGGTGCTGCCTTTTCCCGGTTCGCTCCGGGCCTCGATTTTGCCGCCGTGGGATTCCACCAGGCGTTTGGCAATCGTCAGTCCCAGACCGCTGCCTCCGGTAGCCCGGGCGCGGGACTTGTCCACGCGGTAGAAGCGTTCGAAGATAAGAGGAAGTTCGCCGGCGGGAATGCCTTCGCCCGTGTCATTGACCTGGACAGCGACCTCGTTCCCTTGTTCAAGGGCGGAAACCATGACGGTCCCGCCGCGCGGGGTATGGGTCAGGGCATTGTCCAGCAGATTGCGGAGGACCTGGGCGATGCGCTGGTAGTCGATCTTCACGGGCGGTAGCCCGGGAGGCAGGTCAACGGCCAGGGAGATTCCCCTGGCAGCGGCTGTCCCCTGGACCGCCGCCACCTCGTGCCTGACCAGGCGGGTGACGTCTTCCGGCAGGGGAGTCAGTCCGAGCTCGCCTGATTCCACCAGGCTCAGGTCGCCCAGTTCGTCTACCAGGTGAGATAGGGCGCTGACCTGTTTCTCCAGGGAGTGAATGGTCTCGGCGTCGGCCTGGAGGATTCCATCCCTGACGGCTTCGAGATATCCCCGTATGTTGGACAGAGGCGTCCGCAGTTCGTGAGCGCAGTCAGCTACCATGTCCCTCTTGAGGCGTTCCGAGCTCTCCAGCTCGCTGGCCATGGAATTGAAGCTCTGCGCCAGGACGCCAAGTTCGCTCCTGTCTTTCCAGTGAATGCGCTGCGAGAAATCGCGTTTTCCCAGCCTGCCGGCCGCGGCGGCGAGGGTGCCGATGGGGGCCAGTATTTGCCGGGACAGCCCGAGGGTCAGGAGCGTGGCTGCCCCGATGGCCAGCAGGCCGCCGAGCAGGAGGAAGCGGTTTATCCTTTCCAGCAGCGCCTGGGAAAGCGCGGCATCCGGCCCGGTCATATAAATGGTCCCCAGCAGTTCGCCTTCCTGGGAAGGTATGGGCGGGGGTGGAGGTGGTCCGGGGGGAGGCAGGTCCGGGGGTGCGAGGGCGTCCCTGGCTTTTTGCGCGTCGCGGGGCGGCTTGCGTCCCGGGGGAGGGGGCGGTCCGGGCGCCTCCGGGGCCAGTCCCTCCCGCGGCGGCCGCGTCCGGGGCCGCATGGCCTGCCGGTAGAGGGGAATGCCTCCCCCGGCTGGACGATAGGCCTGTCCCGTCAGGTTGTCGTCTGAATCGGCCACAACCACGCCGCTGACGTCGGTCAGCACAATGCGGAGCCGCTCCATCTCGGCGATCCTGGCGACGATGGGCTGGATGCGATTCCAACCGCCCGTAACCGTGTAATAGTCGGACAGGAGGAACTGCAACCTGGCGGCGAGAGCCCTCTGGTTCTGGTCCTCGAACTGCGTAATCTCGCTCGTCGTGGACCGGCTGGAGAAGAAGTAGACGGTGCCTACTGTCAGCAGTATCACCAGGACGAAAGCGGTCAGCAGGCGGAACCGCAGGCTGTGAATCACCGGATGGCTCCCGCGTACTTGTAGCCGACGCCGTGGACGTTAACGATGAATTTGGGGTGGTCCAGGTCCGGCTCCAGCTTGCGCCGCAGGTTCAGGATGTGGACGTCTATGGTGCGGTCGAAGCCGTCGAAATCGTAGCCCAGGACTCTCCCGACCAGGTCTCCGCGGCTGAAGACCCTCCCCGGTTCCCTGACAAAGACCCCCAGCAGTCTGAACTCCGTTGGGGTGAGATTCAAACGTCTCCCGGCAAGATAAGCTTCGTGCCTGGCGAAGTTCAGCGTCAGGTCACCGTTAGTCACTTCCTCGGGGCCGCGCAGATAGGCCTCTTCCGGAAGACGCCTCAGGACTGCCCGGACCCTGGCCGCCAGCTCCCTCGGACTGAAGGGTTTGGGCACATAGTCGTCGGCGCCCAGATTCAGCCCGGTCACGCGGTCTTGCTCGGCGGTCTTGGCCGTGAGCATGATGATGGGGACCTGCGATTCGGAGCGGAGCCGGCGCGTGATTTCCAGGCCGTCCAGACCCGGCAGCATGAGGTCCAGGACAATAAGGTCCGGGCGCTTTTCTCTGGCCAGTTGCAGCGCGTTCGGCCCGTCGTGAGCCGTCAGGACACGGTAGCCGTCCCGGTTGAGGTAAAGCCTTACCAGGTTCACGGTTTCCACGTCGTCGTCAACTACCAGGACTGTCTTAGCCATTTCTGGGAGGAAATCCTAACCCGGACAAGCCGGAACCAAAATGTCACCCTGAGCCGAAGCCCTGAGCGAAGCGAAGGGGCAGGCGAAGGGTCTTTCCCCTCGCGCCCCACCCCAAAAGAACTTGTCCTGAGCGAAGCGAAGGATTCTTCGACTATCCCGATTCTATCGGGACTACGCTCGCTTCGCTCAGAGTTTGTGAATTAATTGAAAACCCAGATATGAGCGAGACAAGTCGCTAGATAGGGACTAACCAATTTCTTCACAAGCTCTCAGAATGACAG
>JACQUA010000011.1 GCA_016210565.1 Chloroflexota bacterium | reverse complement strand
TGAATACCAGGGTCAGGTCTATCTGGACCTGCCTCATCGGGTTTCTACCTCCTTTTTTGGTGATCAGGAGTATGAAACCCGATTTCTCTTTCTATGTCAATACCTCATCACATAAGTTTGTTACAAGCCCGAATTTTTCAATCTTCGCAGTCTTCAATCTTCCATCCTTGACTTTCACTAATCTTGAATCTTGAATCTTCAATCCCTCAGGCGTCCCGCTTTGGCCAGCGTTTCTTTGACCGTGGGGAAACTCTCAAGGTTGGTATGGGGCAGGAACAGCGAGGCGGTCAGCTCGTCCATGAAAGAGCCCTCGGCGATCAGTTCGAGATAGGTGAGCTTGCGGGCGACCTCTTTGCTCTTTTCCCTGGCTTCTCGGGAGATCAGGATGTTGTAGGCCCCGCTCGCGGAAGTGTTGCCCAGATAGCGGAATTTTTCCCAGGGCAAGTCGGGCAGCAGGCCGATCATGATGGCCTGTTCCACGCTGATGTGTCTGCCGAAGGCGCCGCCGATGAGGACCTGCGAAACGTCTTTAAGGTTGATGCCGACGCTCCGGGCCATGACCGCCATGCCGGCGTAGATCGCCCCCTTGGTCCGGATAAGGTTGTCGATGTCCACCTCACTGAGGACGATGTCCCTGCCGGTCCCGGATTCTCCGGCTCTTACCAGCACGTATTCGTTGCGGTGCTCCCCCTGGCGCACCCTGGAATTGTCTCCCATCATCCTGCGGACGTAGTCCACGTTCAGCTTGCCGCCCCGGTCTATGACGCCGGTGATGAACATCTCCGCCACGGCGGAGATCATGCCGGAGCCGCAAACTCCCAGCGGCTTCACGCCGCCGATGACGCCGATGGTGGGCTCCAGGGTCTTGCTGTTTATCCTGACTTCTTCGATGGCGCCGGTGGTGGCGCGGATGCCGTGCTGGACGCCTGCCCCTTCGAAGGCGGGGCCGGCGCTGCAGGCGCAGGTAGTCATCCAGTCCGCGTTGCCGAGCACGATTTCTCCATTCGTCCCCACGTCCAGGAAGAGGGTCAGTTCATCGGTCTTGAACAGGCAGGAGGCCACCACGCCGGCCGTGGTGTCGCCGCCCACATACGCGGCCACCGCGGGCACACAGAATATGGAGGCGTTCTCGTTGATCTTTATGCCCAGCTCCCGGGCCTTCACCACCGGGAAATCAGTCGCCGTCGGGACGTAGGGCTCTTCGCGGAGGGCCCTCGAGGGCAGGCCGAGGAAGAGGTGCTCCATGATGGTATTGCCGGCCACCACCATATCTTCTATATCCGAAGTAACGATCTGATGCTTTTGCGCCAACTCGTCCAGCAGCAGGTTTATGGTCTGGATAACCAGCCCCTGGAGCTCCTGGAGGCCCTTCCCCTTTTCACTGAAGTAGATTCGCGAAATAACGTCTTCGCCCCGGACGATCTGCTTGTTGCGTTCCGAAACCCGGTCGAGCAACCTGCCCGTTCTGAGGTCGATAAGGTCAATGACGACATTGGTCGTCCCGATGTCCACCGCCACCCCGAAAGGCGGCCCTTTCTTGCTCCCGGGGTAAACGCCTATCAGCTCGGCGTGGTTGGAGTTTTTGACGCGGTTGATTACCGCGGTGACTTCCCAGTTTCCCTGGCGCAGCGCCCCGGCCAGCCTTTGCAGTACCGGAAGCTCTATTTGCAGGTCATCGATGCCGTGACGCGCGGCAATGACCCTTTTCAGTCTTTCCAGGTCGTTGACCGGGTCGCCCAGGGATGGCGGAGGCACCCTGACCAGTATCCGCTGGACGGCCGGGCTGAAGAGGAAGCCGCAGACGATGGGCGTCTCGACCCTGGTGTCGGCGGTTTCGAGGACGACCTTCTCCCGTTCGACTTTGGCCGGAACGGAGATGACCAGATCGCCCCAGACTTTGGAGGTGCAGGCGAGCACCCAGCCTTCATCGATTTGTTTGGGGGTGAGCCGGGGGTTTTCGCGGAAGCTGACCTCGCCCCTTTCCACCTTGACCCGGCAGCGGCCGCAGCGGCCCTGCCCGCCGCAGGGGGTATCGAGGACTATGCCTGCCCTGGCTGCCGCCTCCAGGAGCAGGGTGCCATCGGGCACCGAGACCTTCTTGCCCGAGGGGAGGAAAGTGACTTCATGCAGAGATTCCATGCAGATAGACTGTCATTGCGAGCGAAGCGAGGCAATCTCCCTCATGGCCAGCCAACCAGGGGATTGCTTCGCTACGCTCGCAATGACATTGGTCATTCGGACTTCTAATTTCGTCATTTCGCTTACGGCTTCCACATCTGTTTCAGGTAGGGTCCGATGTCCATCGCCTCGGGCGGCCCCACCATGATCTTCCAGTCCTTCAGCTCGTCTTCCAGCTCGCCGCGCAGCACGGCCACCTTTCCCGGCAGGATGATGCTGCGGTGCTGTATCTTCTCCGCCAGGTTCAGCGCCTTCACCGCTTTGGCGATCCTCTCCGAATCGAACTTGCCCGCGGCCCAGGCGGTCAGGACGGAAAGGCCTTCGGTATCGCAGACCACCAGCCAGGTGGGGAAACCGGAGGCTTCCAGTTCGCCGGCCACCGAGAAATAGGTGAGAGAGAAGTTGGTGGTAATGCAGACCGGGCTGTTCTCCTTGGGGGCGCCGATGGGATAGATGGCCTGCTGCACCTGGATCGGTTTCTGCGGGTCGGTGTAGATATTGAGGCGCAGCGTCATCAGCGGGTAGACCAGGGCGGGAGAGAAGTGGTCCAGAACGATGATGCCGGCATACTTGTCTATTTGCTGGGCGGCCAGGACGGCTTCTTCTTCCACGCTTTTGGTGGCCAGGCCCGGGAAGGTGATGACGGGGTAGCCCAGGGGCCGGAAGTTCTTCTTCAGGGCCAGCCTGCGGAGCAGGGTAAGATTGTTGATCGAAGCGGACAGATTGGCGGTATTGACGTTGAGGACCAGGTCTTCGATCCCGGTTTTGGCGATTTCCTCGGTCAGGTTGGCCAGGCTATCCAGCCCGTCCGGGCTCGATACCACCAGCGGACACTTGTACTTGGCGGCCAGGGGCGCCATCTTTCCCCAGTTCTCCTTGTTGGCCTCGCAGATGAGCGGTTTGCTATCAGCGACCTTCGCCAGGGCGGCCTCCATGGCCGCCGGGTCGGTGGACATCAGGACCAGAGGTTTGTCGGTCTTGCTCCGCACCGCGGCGGCGACATCGGCAAAAGTGGCGCCGTTTTTGGACTGGTTGTCGATGGCGAAGCCGTTCAGGGTGAGGCTAAGGCCGACGCGCTCCACGGAGTAGGCCGAGGCTTCGGTGACCGTTTTGGCGATGGCGTCCGGGGCGTCGGTGTCCTTAATCCGCAGCATGAGCGCCGGGGGATGGAAGAACGTCTTCTCATGGCGGAAGAGGACGGTCTCGTTGCCTACCTCGACCTTGCTCTTGTCCGCTCCGAGGGTGATGAGGCGGATGGGCGGGCGGGCGGCAGCTTCCAGTTGCGCCTTGGCCTGAGGGGAGAGGTCGGGGCAGACGCCGATGTCTACCGTCTTCTGCGCGACCTTCATGGCGAAGGCCAGGCAGGTCGGGAAATTGCATTTCTTGCAGTTGGTCTTGGGCAGGAACTTGTATATTTCGATGCCGGTCAGAGCCACGGGCTATATCCTCCTTCAGAGGTATTGCAACCAAATCAAAAATCAAGAAAGAAAATGCAAAACGACGAATTCATCTGTCACCCTGAGCCGCAGGTCCTGAGCGAAGCGAAAGGGCAGGCGAAGGGTCTTTCGTCTCCGCCCTTTGAAAGATTCTTCGACTCCGACTCGATGACACTCGTCTCCGCTCAGAATGACATTGATTCTTGATCTTACGTTGGAAATAGCTGGTTAATGCTGTTTTTCAGCAGCTCGATTACCTTGGGGTGGCGGAGATTGATGATGTTGGCCCCCGCATGGAGCAGGCTGACTGCTGTGACGCTTTCCCAGTTGATGGCCCGCTGGGCCGGGTCGCCCCAGGTCGGCGGGACGCCGGTGGTCGCTTTGGATTCCTTCTGTCTCCAGGACTCTTCACCGACGTCGCAGAGGATCGGCATGGCGGTCATGCCGTCACCCATGAGGGCGGCCACGCGTAAACGCTCCATCACGGAGTAGGTGTATTCCAGCCCGTAACCCAGAGCGCCGGTGGTGGGATCGATGATGATGGCATCGGCGGGCACGCTCATGTCGCAGAGCAGGATGTTGAGCTGCTTGGCCAGGTTGAGGTCGATGGGGGTCTTGGCAATGGCCACGTGGCCGTCGGCGATGCAGGTGGCGGCGATGGTGCGGTGGTTCTTTTCCACGCAGTTGCCCAGGGCCAGCCGCTGTCCCCGTCCCACCTGCGAAGCGGCCACCAGGACCTCGTTGTCCTTCTCGGGGACGTCCGGGCCGATGACCATGACGGGCAGGTCGGTGGCTTCGAGCACTTTCGCCACGCTCTTTTTGGCCTGCTCGGCGCCGGTGTTCCCTTCCTCGGGATGGGCGCTTTTCAATCTGAGGTAGATGATGTCAGCCCCGAAGGAAGCCGCTTTTTTGGCCCAGGCCCCGGGGTCTTTCAGGGCATCGCCATAGGCCGAGACCAGGGCCTGGGGCCAGGCGCCGGGGGGTGAGTCCTGGACTTCCACGGCGATGGCGGGCCGGTGAGGGCGGGTCCCCTCAAATGTAAGAAAGGGCAGGGTGGAATCCCCGCCCAAGGCCACGCTCTTCCGGCCGCCGCCGCCGCCCAGTTTGACCTCCCTGACCTTGCCGGTGAATTTTTCCACGGGTAGTTCTACCGGAGCCATGTCTACTCCTTACGTCAAAATTCCAAGTTCCAAATGCCAAATTCCAAACAAATTCCAAACTCCAAGCACCAAATTCCAAACAACGTCAAAATCCGAATGTTCAATCACCAAAGGCCAGACTAACCTGGGATTGGAGCTTGAGTTGCGTTCATTGGAATTTGCTCTGAAAATGTCACCCTGAGCGCAGTCGAAGGGTCTTTCGTCCGGCGCCCCACCTCGAAAGATTCTTCGACTACGCTCGCTACGCTCAGAATGACATTTTCATCGTTCATTGTCCCGTCTCGTCGGGATGGCCGATTGTTCTGAAAATAGGCTGTCACCCTGAGCGCAGTCGAAGGGTCTTTCGTCCGGCGCCCCACCTCGAAAGATTCTTCGACTACGCTCGCTACGCTC
>JACQUA010000116.1 GCA_016210565.1 Chloroflexota bacterium | reverse complement strand
GTCGAAGGGTCTTTCGTCCGGCGCCCCACCTCGAAAGATTCTTCGACTACGCTCGCTACGCTCAGAATGACATTTTCATCGTTCATTGTCCCGACTCGTCGGGATGGCCGATTGTTTGGAATTTGGTTCTTGGAATTTCTTCTGGATTTGGTATTTCCCGTCATCACATAACGGGGTCCATCGCCAGCGCCGGGTGCCCTTTTTCCTGGAGGAAGGCCAGCAACTGGTCGACGGTCGTTACGGTGCTGCCATCGGCGATCTTGTCCAGCAGGTCGGGGTCGCCGGCGTTGGTGCAGACTTCTTTCAGCTCGTCGGCCAGCTCCTCTTTCAGGTTCTTGGACATCCAGACGATTCTCTTGATGCCGCCTTCGGCGGAAATAAACCGCTTGCTGGTGATGAAGTACTTGCCGTGGCCCATCATGCCGGGCGTCTGCATGCCACCCCCGGCGGTGCTCATCATGGTGGTGAAGGCCATGCCGGAGGGAGTCATCCCGTAGTCGTCCCGGGAGACGATCATAAAACCGTTGGCTTCGGGAATGATGACCATGATGCACTCGCAACAGCCGCAGGTGGTCATGGGGGAATCCATAATGGAATAAAGGGTGAACCGGTTGATGGCCATATTGGAGTGCTCGTAGACGAACTTGTTGACGCCTTCCCACTCGCCCTTGGTGGCGTCTACCAGGGCGCCTTTGGGCACGGGCTGGTTGGGGCCGGAGGGCTTGATCTCATAGGAAGCGCGGCAGTCCAGCCAGTTGTAGGCGCCGCAGAGTCCCACGCGCTCCGGGTTGATGACGCAGATGTGGTTGGGGGCGAAGGACTGGCATAGGCTGCAGCTATAGAAGGTGTCCACGGCGTCGTCGGTGAGACCGGCGATGCGGATGTTTCTTTCGTTGTAGATAGCCCGGGCCTCTTCGATCAGCTTCTTGACCTGCTCGGGCTCGGTGATGAGGATTACCTGTACCTTATCCACGATGGAGCCGAAGTCGTTCATCAGGGTGGTGCGCAGGATTTCGCCGAAGTGCTTCAAACGGAAGCCTTTGTCCACCGCGTTCTTGTGAATGCGGATCCAGGTGATGTCCCTCTGTCCCTGGTGCTGGATGCCTTCGGCGTTGTTGAGGAAATGGTGGAACTGGCGTTCCAGCACCGGCTCGAAGTCCTTCTGCATCTTGCGCCCGGCCACGTCCACCAGGATGGCCAGCGGCACTTTGGCGGCCACCGGGAACTCGTCCATGTCCTTACCGATGACGGTGATCTTGCCGTCTTCGACCGCGTCCAGGTCCTTCATGCGAAGCAGCTCGAAGCACATGCCGCCCTTGCCGCCGAATTCGATGCGAAGATTGTCCCTGCGGACCACCTCGCCTTCGAAGGCGGGGCCGAAGGCCACCGGTATGTTGACCTTGGCGGTCTTGACCTTGATACCGCGGACTTCGATGCAGCGCTGCACGAGACGCTCGGCTCTTTCCAGGTCGTCCCGCCCGGGAATGTCATCAAAAGGCATGCTGACCACGTGCTCATACTTGGTGACGCCGGTCGGCAGCACGTTCGGTACGATGGTATCGCAAACCGCCGGGAAGCCGTAGTTGATAGCGCCGGCGCCGGTAGCCCACTTGAGGTCATCCATGGGACCCAGGGCGAGGGCGAAGGCGAAACAGCGGAACTTGTTGTACAGGAGTATCTTGCGGAAGTCTCCCGGGGCGACGTTGCCGAAGCTGATGGCGGCGCGCGAAGCATAGCCCAGCGCGTAAACCGTCGAGATGGTGTCGGAGCCGAAGGGAACGGTAAAGGTGTCGTAGCCCAGGTCGACGCCCGATTCCAGCAACTGGTCAACGATAGAGCGACCGTTGGACATGCTGGAAAGGAAGACGAGCTGGCCTTTGGACTGTAGCTCACGAACGATCTTGACGGCCACCTCGTTGCTCTTGGCGGCGCCGACCACGGCGGCGAACCCGGGCATGCGGCCATCCACCATCTGGATGCCCCAGGCCCTCATCTGGACGTCGTCGATCGGCCCATTGTATTTGAACCCGTTCCGCACCTCGGGCTGCTCGCCTTTGGCGAAACGGATGCCTTCGATTATCTCCTCGGCGAACAGGGTCGCCGCGCCGGCGTCCAGGGCCCCGCCCAGATAGGGAAGCCACAGGTGCTCGTCGGGAATAGGGGCTAGCAGGCTCCGGGCCAAGTGCAAGGGCTTCTCCAGGTCGGCGATCTTCTGGACCTTGTGCCCGGTGAAAGTATAGATCACCGGCAGGAAGTAAGTGGTATTGGGGAAAGCAACGGGCTTGTCGGGGCCCAGGGTGGTCAGAGCCTCTTTGTACAGCTTTTCAGCCTGCTCTACCACACCGTGGGCGCCCCTGATAGCCGAGGTTGCGATAAATCTTGACATAGTATGTAGACCTCCGGTCTAAGTTCCAAAATCCAAGCACCAAATTCCAAACAATGTCGAAACTCCAATGTTCAAGTGATATGACCGAATCTTGTCAGGTGCCTGGGTTTGAAATTTGACCATTGGAATTTGTTTGGCCCCCGATCCAGTCGGGGGTTCGCTATTGGAATTTGTTCCGAAAATGTCACCCTGAGCGAAGCCGAAGGGTCTTTCCCCCCTCCGAAAGATTCTTCGACTGCGACTCGCTGAAGCTCGTCTTCGCAGAATGACATTTTTGTCCTTCATTGCCCCGACTCGTCGGGATGGTTGGTTGTTTAGTGTTTAGAGATTCGGATTTAGGATTTTCTTCTTGGGTTAGTATTTTCTAAAGTCTCCCGACATAGGCGCATCCACCGGGTCGGTAGCGGCCATCCGGCTGGCCTGGGTGAATCCCGGCGCGAAGGCGTTGGCGGAGTGGGCGGAGGGGCTGGAAGCCCGCAGTATCTCCCGGGCTGCCCCGGCTTTTTCATCCGCCGTGTGGACGGTGACCAGGACGCCGCCCATGGACACGCCGAATTCAAAGTATCCGGCTGCGTCTTCGGGCAGCTTCAGAATCTGGGCCAGGGCCGCCGCCAGGGCCGGCTTTTCCGGTTTGGCCTCGGCCTCGGCGATAGACGGTTTGATGGCCCCGCCGGTAACGATCTCCCCGATGCCGGGGAAAGCCACCTTCTGTCCCTGGCGGCCGTCCGGCCGGGACAGGATGCCGATCTCGTCGTCGGGAAAGCCCTTCTTTTTCAGTTCTGCCAAAGCGTTGGTCGCATCGCGGGGGTCGCGGAATAGTTTAGCCACGATTTTGGACATAAGCGCTCCTTTCGTTCAACGGAGACTGTGCACGCGCCGAGCGGGGCGTAGCCACCCCGATGTATCGGGGCCGGGGGCGGGGAAAGGGGAAACACCCGGAAAGTTGATGCACAAAACCTGTTCAAAGGACACCTGGTAAGCCGGATCGTTGTCAAAAAAAAGCCTCCCCGAACCAATCTCGTCAGGAGGCTGTCTGTATTGTCGGCAGTGGGGGCGTCTGGCGCGAAGTTCATGTGAAACTGGTCTGGTGGAGATTTCAGAGAGACAGCGATATATAGACAAGGATAGCCCCTGGTTCCGGGCGCGGGTCGCAGGGACCCGGGTGCCTTGAGAAAAATCGTTTTTGCCTGCCAGGCGGCCTGTTAGCTTAAATCAATGTTCAATGGAAGCTGGTTTATTGTAACATAAGCTGAATTCGACCGTCAAATTCGGGGATTGGCTGCCGTAGCGATCCCGGCGCGTCGGGGTCGTCTCTGGTTAACCGCTAGGGTTTGACGGCAGCCGTAGCGAGAGGGCCTGCCCCTGTCGTTCGTTCGCTGGTCGCCAAGGCCCTCGACACCCGCGAGGGGTGTCGCTACGGGACGCACAGGCGGGACGCCTGTGGCACTGAGACGGACAGAGGCGGGACGCCTGTGCCACCCAGGGGGCTATTTTGCCAGGAGCGGCCCGAAAATCTCTTTGGACATCGCCTGCGCCTCGGCGTCGCCGGCCACGCCTTCCTCGGTGTACTCCGTGTACTTTCTTCCCGGCTGGGGCAACAGGACAGGCAGGATATGGTCCGTCGGCGCGTCGAGCCGCCGGCTGGCCAGCCCTACGGTCTGGGTCAGTATGGTCTGCCCTTCCCTGGTCAGTATCCAGTTAACGAAAAGCCGGGCGGCGTTCGGGTGAGGAGGCCGGTTCATTAAGGATACTATGCCGGACGAAGCACTGAGAACGCGGCTATCTTGGGCATCGATGATGGCTATCGGGGCGCCTTCCTTGATGAAATTGGTGAGAGGGTCCGCGAGTCCTGCAACCAGGATGCCGGCCTTTCCGTTGGCCAGCCATTCAACAGACAGCCGGTCGTTGCGCGAAAACATGGGTTCTTGTTTGACCAGCGCCCTCATGAAGTCCATCCCCAAATCCTTTCCGTTTTCGCGGAACCAGCCGGAGCCGGGTCCCACCGTCGTTGGATCGGTGATCAGTATCTTGCCCTTCCATTTTGGATTCAAAAGGTCTTTGTAGGCGGTTATCTCGCCGGGCTTAACCAAACTGGTATTGATGGATAAGTTGGTATCCAGACGGGCGAAGAAGGGTATCATCGTGCGGGCCCGGTCAAACCAGGGGAATTCGCCTCCCAGCCAGGCTTTCGGGTACTTTACTTCCGGCAGCATCAGAGCCGGCTCCGCCGGGTCGAAGGCCTGCACCGGCTTCATGAGGTTTATGCCGAAATTCGAGCCTTGCACCGTCGCATCGTAGCTGAAAACGCCGGCGCGCCGCTCGGTTATGATCTTCTGGCCTAGCTGCGCCGACCCTCCCGGGGACACCTCCACGTCTATTCCGTATTTTTCTTTGAAGGCCCTGATTACTGCCTGCCGCGGCTCCGGGCCCCAACTGGCGGTGATGGCCACCACCCCTTCTTTCTTGGCCTCCGCAACCACGCTGTCCCACTGCTGCCGCCAGGGTTCCGCGGCAGTCCCGGGACCGGCGGGAGCGGCCGTAACGGGAGGGGCGGCCGGCTGTGGGGGACTCGATGGTTGACTGCAGGCGACCAGCGCCTGGGCAGCGATAACCGCCAGAAGAACCATCAGTTTCATAGCTATTTCCTCGGGGTTTCCCCGCAGAGGCGCGGAGAACGCAGCGTCTAGCGCCGCCCCAGTGCCAGGAGGAACTCAGCGGCAGTGACCACGGTTGCCTGGCGTGGGAATATCTTCTGCATCAGCACGCGCTGTACCTCCTCGTCCGGGTCAACGCAACAATCTGAGAGCACAATCAACTTATAGTCAGTATCAAAAGCCCAGCGCACCGTGGAGAGGACACAGCCGCTGCTGGAAATGCCCATCAGCGCCAGAGTATCGATTGCCTTAGACTTGAGCTCCTTCTCCAGATTGGTCGTCGAGAAGGGGCCGGCACGGGTCTTGGTCAGCACCAGTTCCCCCGGCCGAGGCGCGACTGCCGCGTGAATCTCCCTCTCGGGAGTTCTCTCGCCGCGCACTGCTTCAATGTAGATAACGGGAACACCCTCGCGGCGAGCCCGGGCAAGGACGGCGTTGGCCCGGGCCAAAAGCTCCTTCTGGAAAGTCTCCGGGAACTGACCTACCTGCCGGTTCTGATAATCCATGATCAAAACCACCGTCTTGTTTCGCTCAAGTGACAATTGGTCGGCCATATTGCCATCCTCCATAGAGTATTCTTCTGGCGGGCAAATCCCGTGAAAACCCTGTGCCTATCTCGCGGCCCGCTGCTCGAGGACCCAGGCGCCGTTCCGGACTTCCGGGCTAGTGCTTGGTTGCGAAAGCAGGCGAAAAGATTCTTCGACTCCGCTCAGAATGACATTGGTGGTGCTGTCACCCTGAGCCGTAGCTCTGAGCGAAGCGAAGAGGCAGGCGAAGGGTCTTTGGGCATTATTGCGCTTTCTTCGCAACCAGGCACTAGCCCAGGGTGGAAAGGTGCTTGATGCGTTTCAGCATGTTGGGATGGGTACTCAGGGTTTCCATGATCCGGTGCCCCGCGCCGAGGTTAACCTTCTTCGAGCGCAGCGCCATCAGCTCCCCCGCGTCGATGGTCCCGCTCATGTTCTGGTCGATCTCCTTCAACTCCCGCACCTCGAAAAGGGCGCGTCCGGGGTCGTTAACAAAGAATGCTTTGGCCCCTTCCACCCGCTTGAGTTCCGCCGCCGGGGTTCTGGCGGTGCCCACCACCAGTTTGTACAGGGCCGTGGCCAGGTGCTGGGGCTGGCTCCCGAGTTGCACCGCGCCGGAATCGGCGTAATACTCCCGGATGCGCGACCCGTAGAGCACCAGCAACTGGACGAAGAAATGGAGGATGAGCAGGCCGAGCCCGATAAGCGGCAGGGGATTGTTTCCCTGTCGCCTGTCGCCGCCAAGGAACCCGCTCCACATTAAGGACGTGGCCACGTAGTAGATGATCATCGGGAAGATGCTCAGCAGGGTGATTATGGCCATGTCCCGGTGCTTGATGTGCGATATCTCGTGCGCCAGCACCGCCCGCAGTTCATCGTCCTTCAGCAGCCGCAGGATGCCCTCGGTCACGCAGACCCGGGCGTCGCCCTGCGTCCGGCCAAAGGCGAAGGCGTTGGGCATGTCCAGGGCCGATATGCCAACTTTGGGCATGGGCAGGCGGGCGGCTCCGGCCAGCTCTTTGACCATGCCGTAGACGCGGGGATTGTCCTTTTCCGCGATGTACTTCACCCTCATGGTGAGGGAAACCAGGGCCGGACCTAACAGATACTGCAGGACTACCAGCCCCAGGGCAATGAACCCGTAGACAGCGAAGCTGCTCACGCCGATGATGCGCCCGACGGCCAGGACAATAAGATACAGGACGCCGAAAAGCAGGGCGACCAGCAGGTACATTCTCATTTGAAGGGACATGGTTATACTCCTTTGATGGGTGGTCTTGGACTCACCAGCAACATAATCTAAGTATACCACGTCCGAGGGTTCGCAGCGATTCCGATGCATCCTGGTCCTTACCAACATCTCCAGGGCTGGACACAATAGCGTAGGGTGGGTTAAGCGCAAACGGGGTGGCGCTGAACGGGGCGGTTGCGCGAACCCACCATTTCGACGGGTTGTCGTGGTCGCCCTGGTTTCTTGACCCCTCCTGTGGTGGCTTCGTCCCGATTACCATCGCGACTTAACCCGCCCTACGCGGGTGTCAGCGTCCAACATGTTTTGCGTCCTTGTGGTATAATTAGGTCAACTCCTCGCCAGTCCATGCGAAACACGGTGTCATTGAAGCCCCGGTGAATCGGGGCGCTGTCCGGGAAACGTTATTGGTATGCCTGGAGGCTCCGGCCGTGAGAAAGGCAAGCGACAATGTAGCGGCGGCCCTGAGACTGGTAGTCCTCGCGATCCTGCTTTCCGCCACGCTCGGCGTTCTGGTCCGGCCTCTGCCCCCGGCCCGGGCGGACACGGCCGTTTCAGTCAGTATCAGTTCGTCGGTCGTGCCCCTCGGCACCACGGCGACGACCGACATCTTTGTCAACGGAGTGAGCGGACCCAGCGGGCTGGGCACATATGAGATGAGCGTGGCTTTTGACAAAAGCAAGGTCAAGGTCGTTTCGGCCACTGGCGATGGTGGCTTCGGCGGTAGCATGGTCAGCAACGCGGGGGACCAGCCCTGGCTCAGCAACGGAACCGGGACGCTCCGCCTGGCGGCCTATCAACCATGGATGCCCGGGCCGACGGGCAACGTCAAAGTAGCTGTCATCATTTGGAAGTCGCTGGCCCCCGGCATCCATCCCCTGGCCCTATCAGTCGACCTCCTTTCCAACTCGAACGGTGATTTCATCACCGGTTTTCCTGTAGTGAACGGCGAAATGACTGTCACCGGGGCGGCGGCCGGGCCCGGCACGGTCAATATCGGCGGACGGACGACCGTTGCCATTACCGTTGGCGGGGTGCTTTCTCCCGGGCTGAAGTCCTATGCCCTGACGGTGGCCTTTAACCCGGCGAAGATTTCCGTGTCCGGGGTTGACGACGGGGACCCTCCTTTCGGCGCCCCTTCTACCAAGGTAATTGACAGCGTCGCGGGACTGGTGACTCTTGGGGATTCCTTGCCGTCCGGCTATCCTGTCGGCAGTGTGGTCGTCGCCCGGTTGAATATCCAGGGAGTAGCGGAGGGTGGCACGGACCTGGCGGTCAGCATCACCTCCCTGGTTGACGCCACTGGTTCGCCGCTTGACGCGGGCGTTGCCAGTGGCGCCGTCAACGTGACCTTGCCCGTGGTGAAAACCGGTTCGGTAGTCATCAACCCGGCCCTTAGCGCCTCCGTGGCTGTTACCGCCGAGGGGTTGGCCGGTCAGTCTTTGAAGTCCTACCAGTTGGCCATTTCTTTTGACAGGGCTCGCATCAAAGTCGCCGGCGTGGGAGATGGCGATGCGCCCTTCGGACGTCCGGCGACGGCGATGATTGACAATACGGCCGGGGCAGTCGTCCTGGCGGATTCGGTCTCGACTGAATTTCCCACGGGCAGGGTGGTGCTGGCCTATCTCCAGGTGGAGGGACTGGCCAATGGTGTAACCGGGCTGTCCGTTCAGGTGGTCTCACTCACCAATCAGGCCGGCGTTCCCATCACCTATGGCAAAGTCGAAGGCGCGGTTACGGTTTCTCCAGCGAGCGTCGAAGTGGGCCAGGTATTCCTTCTGAAGGACGCCAGCGTTGACATACCGGTCACGGTCAGGGGGGTCCCTCCGTTGACCGGGGGGAAAGGAGGGCTGGGGAGCTACTTTTTCAGAATCAACTTCGATCCGGCGAAGGTCCGCGTCAACCGGTTCTCGAGCAGCGGGGCTGATCCCCAGTTCGCTGCCCGTCTGGTTCTTGCCAGCTCGGACAACAACACGGGCCAGGCTTTCTTTAGACAGTCGGTGACCGGCGAGGCCGGTCCCACGGGGGATGTGGTGGTGGCGAAGATGAATGTGACAGCCCTGGCCGACGGCGACACGACGCTGGCGCTGGTCGATCATCCCGACTACAAACTGGCAGACCCTTCGGGCATCCCGATAATGGCCACCTGGAAGAGCGGGCGGGTGGTAGGGGTGGCTGTCGAGGTGGGGAGTACGACGGCGGCGGTAAACTCAACGGCGCGCATATCCATGACCATCAGGTTCCCGGCCGGCACGCCGGGTCTGAAGTCCTTTGCGGCGACGATTGGCTTTGACAGGAGCAAGATCCGGGTGGACAGCGTGTCGGGCGGCGATGCGCCCTTCGGCTCACTTACCACCAAGAAGATTGACAATGCCGTGGGGACGGTGTTGCTGGCCGGCTCACAGACCGGGGGGACGGCGACAGGGAACATCCTGGTGGCGGTGCTGAATGTGGCGGCGTTGAGCGTGACGGACTCCAGATCGGTCGGGAACAATGCCTCTCCGATATCCGTTACGGTGAGCGGTCTCACTGACGG
The DNA here is from genome assembly GCA_016210565.1 of Chloroflexota bacterium. GTDB lineage: Bacteria > Chloroflexota > Dehalococcoidia > JACQUA01 > JACQUA01 > JACQUA01. The sequence continues at coordinate 32,478 of JACQUA010000116.1, read as the reverse complement.
TTCTGACCGGGTGCCAGCCGGCATTCCCGGCAGCGGCAGTCCCGGAGGTATTACCATCGTCTGGCCGAATACCGTGCGTGTTCAATCTCCCAGCATGGTGAGAGGCACGACCGCCGATATTCCCATATTTATCGAAGTAAACGAGCTACTGGTGCCCCGGGGTCTGGGCAGCTATCGCCTTCGGATTGACTTCGACAATACAAAATTAGTCCTTAACAGCGTCAGGGGCGGGAGCAGCCCGTTCAACGCGGCGCCCACCTTTGAACGTTCTGCGGGCGCCGGTTCAGCGATCATCTCCGCGAGCCAACCCGCCTCACCCGGGCCCAGAGGAAGCTTCACCATCGCTTACCTGAACGTGACCGTTAAGAATACGGCGGCTGCGGGACAAACAGGACTGGCCGCCACCGTTCTTTCGTTGGTCGATAGCGGGGGCGACAGCGTTTCTGCCAATGCGGAGAGCGGCGTCGTCAGCATCTATCCGTCATCCCCTCCAGGTTCCGGAGGAGCGCCACCCGGACTGCCACCCCCGCCGCCCGTATCGGCGACGGCACCAACTCTGACTCCAACTCCCACTCCCACAGGCAGTCCGACGCCCGTACCGGGGGGGGGCTCCGGTGCCGCCCGGAGTACCACCCGCGCCACCCGGGCCGCCGGGTCCGCCGCCAACGATTCCATCTCCCGGCGCCGGGCCGACTCCAACCCCTATTCCCCAACCGGCGCTGGTCCCCTCCGGCCCCCGCCTGGGAGGTTCAGGCGGGGCTTTGGCTCCTCCGGCGCCTCCTCCCTCGCCCCCGGCCCCGCCTGCGAAAACAGCGGCGACGGTCTCACTGCCGGTCGTCAACCTGAAGAGCGACGCCCGCGACCCTGCCGGTAACTTCGTCCCGCCGACGCCCGGTCAGAAGATCGTAATTGCCCCCGTGGACGGGGTCCTGACCCTGGTAATGCCGGTCAGCGTGCCCAGGGATACCACTCTGAAGACCTTCACAGACCCGGTGAGCGGCGTTGCTTTTGCCGATAACAGGCTGACCATTCCGGTGCGCGACGCCGAGGGCAACCTGCAACTGACCATAACGGTGATGACGGACATGCCCCTCGGACAGGGTTCGGCAGCCATCGCGAAGGTGGGGAGCGTGGAGATGCAGACCCCGGAGGTTGGGTCGGACTTTTCAAAGAGCGACCCCCGGGTGGGGAGGGTTTCCGCTTTCGTCCGGGCGGTGCTCAGGTCCTTCCCGGAAAGCGCGGCGGTGGAGGTCGATGTGACCGGGAACCCGGACGCCGCCGTCCAAGCATCCGTATCGCAACTGGCGGCCCGGCTGGGCAAGAAGCTGTTGGACACCGCCTTTTCGATGCGGGTGAGCCACGGAGGTTCCAGCAATAAGCCCGATGTTTCCACCGCCACCGTCAGCATGACCGCTGCTTCAGGCTGGGCTGGCGATTTCGGCCCCGGCCAGATCTCCATTGCTCGCACGGACGATACGGGGGATAGCGAACTCCTGCCCACCAGGCTGGCGACGGACAGGGAAGGCAGGACGGTCTTTGAGGCAGTCTCGCCCAAGGGGTTCGCGGTCTTTACCCTGGTGGCGCTCCAGTCAACCCCGGCGCCCGCCGCGACCCCTGCCGGCACACCTGCCGCTACGTTGGCCGCCACGCCGCTGGTCGGGAGGAAACCGGTTCAGACCCTTAGCCCATCGCCCCGCCCATCAGCGGTAGCGTCCGTTCCGCGCCCGACGCCGAAGCCCTACCTGGCCGCGTCCGCTCCTTCTGGACCTCTTGCCGCCCCGCGCCCTCCGGTGGACCGGCTCGAAGCCGGTTCTGGCGGAGCCTCCCGGTCCCCCGCGTCTGCATTGCCGGAGTCCGCTGCTGGCGCTTCGCAGCTTGACGAACGGACTGATGATTCGGGATATCTGCCGGAGCAAGCTGAGGGATTTGACGCCGGACCGCCTGCCGGCCGGCCCGGGCCAGCGGTTTCTCCGGCGGTCAACTGGGCCGTGATTGCCGGAATGCTTGGTCTACTCTCAGGGATACTGGCGGCGGTCTGGTGGCTGTTCTTCAAGACCCCGGAATAGACCGGTACCACAGGCCACCGTGCCTGTGGGAATGGCAACTTTGTCAGGCGAATTCTCATGAGGACAACACTGAATATTGAAGATTCCTTGATTGATAGGGCATCGAAGCTGACCGGAATAACCGAGAAGACTACCCTGGTTAAGCTCGGGCTGGAGGCATTGATCGCAAGGGAAGCCTCCAGGAGGCTTGCCAAACTTGGCGGCACGGAGAAAAACTTGAAGAAGATACCGCGGAGGAGAGCGGCGGAGAGATAAAGATGGTCCTTGTGGACACGTCCGTATGGTCTTCGCGTTCGGGGGAACCGAATGCAGAGGCTGAAAGGCGGACCCTTGACGTTACCCCCCCGGGAAGAACCGCGACATCAAATAGGGTGCACCCGTCTTTTCCACCTCTGTCTTGAACATCCGGCGGATCTCGGGGTCCTCATCCTCATATTCTATCTGTCTGCCGCCCTTTTTGACGCTTACCGAAGAGCCTTCGGGGTACCTGGCGCTGGGCCCGATGCCCCGGAACTTCCTGCTGCCCCCGGCCCTGAGCGCCAGGTACCGGGCCGGCTCCTTGCCGGTGTTGAAGTGCTGGTGGAACCACAGGTCGATGGGGGCGAAGAGCGTGCCCGCCTGCCAGTCGATCCTAATCTTCTCCCCGCCCTTCTGCGGCCAGATGAGGGTATAACCTGTCCCGCTCAGTATGATCACCTGGGCCTCGCCGTGGCCGTAGTGGGCTTTCTTATAGGTCCCCACCGGGAATTCCGAGACGTGGGAGGCCATGATGTTATTGGAAAGCTCAAACATGACATTACTGCCCCCGGCGCCCCGCTCTTTCCACTCCAGCAGCCGGAACGACCGCGCGTCCGGAATGAAATTGCTCTCCCAGACCCTCTCGCTGGAGAATGTCCCCCTGGGGCTGAAGTAGTCCGCTTCTCCGCTGAACCTCTTCTTGAACACGAAAGGGTTATTGAATATAAAGTCCAGGTCGTTGCAGAGATTCATGAAGACCGGGGCCAGGGTTACTCCCATGAAACGGGCAGGCTTTTCCCCGGAGCCATTGAAATGCTGGTGCCAGGCATTCAGGGGTGGAGCGAAGAGGCTCCCTTCCTGCCACTCGAAAGTGTGCTTACTGCCGCCTTCATTCCATACTGTCGTAGCGCCGCGCCCGGAGAGGACGAAGATCATCTCCTCATAGAGGTGCCGCTGGGGGTGCAGTTGCTGGCCGGGCGGAATTTCGCACACGTAGGTATCCGCTGACAGTTCCAGGCCGTGGAGGTTGATCAGGACTCCCTGACCCCCCTTGCGCTTCCATGGATGTAACTCCAGCGTCCGGACATCCCGGATACTCCATTCCCGGATGATGGGGATACCCTCGCCCGCTGCCCATTGCTCATAGACGTTAAGTCTTTTCGTTTCGTGCTGGTGCTCGCGCCCGGGCTGGTGCTGGTGCTCATGCTGGTGCGCGTGCTGATGCCCGTGACCGTGCTCGTGATGCTCTTGCATATTGCCCTCTTATGTAGCCCTAGCAGATGCCCCCGCCCCCGCTCCGATCTATCGGAGCGGCTACAACCGGGGGGTGGGGAATCTTGAATCTTCTAATCTTCAAATCTTGGAATCGCTTTTGCCAGCGCCCAGGCCGCGAGCGCGGCCCGCTCCGGCAGGGGGTAGGTGGGAATCTTGAGTTGTTCCAGTTCCACCGCTTCCGGATTGGGCACTCCCAGCGGCGTATCGGTGCAGACCACGACCGGTTTGGTAATCTGCCCGGCCAGGTGGATCAGGGCCCGGAGGAGATGGATATACGTGCCGTGGAACAGAGTGGCGCAGATAATGATGTCTACGTTGTCGTCCGCCGCCACGGTAGCCAGGGTCTGCACGCTCTCGTCGAACCTCGTGGCGGTAACGGCCATGTCGATGGGATTGTCCTTGTAGGTGGTCGGGTCAACCAGGGAATGAAGCTTCTCCCGGGTGGCCGGGGTGAATTCGGCCGGGCAGAGGCCAAGTCGCTGGCAGGTATCGGAGATGATTATGGCCGGTCCGGCCTGAGGGGAAAGCACGGCGAAGCGGTTGCCCCTGGCCGGGGGCTGGTAGCTCAGGGCCCGCGCGGCGTCCACCAGGTCGGAAGTGCTGGTCAAAGGGATGAAACCCGCCTGTTTCAAAGCCGCGGCCTGGAACTCCGGCTTGCCGGCCAGCGCCCCGGTGTGGGAACAGACCGCCTTTGTCAGGCTGGTGAAGTTGCCGACTTTGTAGCTCAGCACGGGTTTGCGGCAGGATAGCTTCTGCCCGGCTTCGATGAACCTGGCGGCGTGGTCCAGGCCCTCGACGTGCAGGATGACCACCCGTGTATCATCGTCTTCCGCCAGGTACTCCAGCAGGTCGGGAAAGTCGATATTGCAGCGGTTGCCCAGGCTCATGGCTTTGGAGACGCCGGCGCCGTAGTTCATCAACTGGTGCACCATGTACATGCAGGTGCCGCCGCTCTGTGTCACCAGGGAGATGTTTCCCGGTTTGAGCATTGCCAGGGTATCCTGAAAGCTCACGTTCAGACTGGCGCTGCGGTTGATCATGCCGATGGTGTTGGGACCGATGATCTTCATGTCGCCGCCGGCTGCGCAGGCCATTCTTTCTTCCAGTTCCTGGCCCTCGGCGGTGCCCATTTCCTTCAAGCCGCCGGTGACGATCACCGCTCCTCTGGCGCCCTTCCGCCGGCATTCTTCCAGTATCGACGGCAACTCCTTGCCGGGACGGGCGATGAGGGCCAGGTCAACCTTCTCCCCGGGTATCGAGGCGATACTGGGAAAGACCCGCAGGCCCAGGATTTCACCCCCCTCGGGATTGACGGGGTAGATTCTGCCCGGGAAGCGCCATTGCAAGATGTTTTGCAGGCTCAGGTAGCCGATCTTGGCCGGGTTGGATGAAGCGCCCACCAGGGCCACGGACTCGGGATAGAACAAGGGGCGGAATTTGTCTGCTACTGATAGTGTGTTTCTGGCTGCTGTGGTCATGCCGACATCTTACACCGCCGCTGGCCTGGTGTTCAAGCGGAACAGACAAAGAGCAGACTACAGATTAGCAGATTGCAGATACGAAGATTCCCCACCGCGGACTGTCGCCGCCGACTGGCCGGGCAATGTATGAGGAACTCAACGAACCCAATAACCCAATAACCCAATAACTCAACGAACTCCCCTCCCCGGACGGCGCAGCAACCAGAAACTGAGGGCGGAGAGGGCAAAGGCGACGGCGGCCACTTGAATGGCCAGGGTATAATCACCGCTCCGGTCGTATACTATCCCGGCGAACACGGGCCCCAGCATGGAGCCGGACGTGGTAAACATGGCAACGAAACCCCTGATGCTGGCAAAATGCCGCCGGCCGTAGAAGTCTCCCAGCGTTGCCCAGAGAACGGCAAATAGACTGTCTACCACCGCGAGAATGGGGATGAAGAGAAATTGCGTCCTGTCTCCTCCGAAGAGGAGAAACAGGAGTCCCACCGTGCCCAGGACCATGCTCAAAGATAAGACCCGCGGCCTGAACCACCTGTCGCCGGCCAGCCCCAGCACTATGTTCGTGGGGACGGAGAAAGCCGCCATCATCCCCAGGTAGTAGGCGGCGGTTTGTTCGCTTACCCCTCTCCAGTTGAGAATAGGAATGAAATGGACGTTCACGGCGCTGTAGCCGACCATCCTGAAAAATCCTCCCGCCACCAGAAGCCAGAAGCTTCGGGTGCGCATGGCCTGCCGCACCGAGAAATCACTGTCGGGCGCATCAGTTATGGCGCCGGTTGCCGGCGCTGACCCTCGGGCCGGAGTTTTCGGAGCGCCCAGGGGCGACAGTCCCTTGCTTTCAGGAGTGTTATAGATGAACCTTATCACCGGTAGACCTGCTGCCAGGAAGACAGCCCCGCTCACGATGGCGGCGACCCGCCAGCCGGATTGATTGACTATGGCGGCAAAGAGGGGAGCGAAGAGGGCGCCTCCCAGGGACATGGTGGCGCTTACGATAGCCAGGGACAAAGCCCGGTGCCGGAAGAACCAGTGGTTGGCCAGGGCCCCGGGGGCATGCGTAAAGCCCGCGCCAAACCCGATGCTGATGACACCGATGTAGATCAAAAGGAAAGTGGCAAAATCATATACCTGGGAAAGCAAGAGGTAGCCGGCGCCGATTATCACAGACCCCACGATCATAAGAATGCGCGCGCCAAAGCGATCGATGAAGTAGCCGGCGAACGGTCCTTCCAGGGCCCCTTCGGCCCGGGACAGGGAAAAGATGAGCGATGCCGCGGTGCGAGACAGGTTCAGGTCCCGCGATACCGGAAGAAACAGGATGGCGAGGGCATAGGTGTGAAACCCACCCGCCAGGGCCCGCAGCCAGCCCACCGCAGCCAGCATTTTCCAGCCGTAGAAGACCGATTTCATAAGGTGATTACAGATTCGAAGATTGAAGATGGACTGTCATTGCGAGCGAAGCGCGGCAATCTCCTCCGCTTCGCGAGAGTCCGCTCCGTTCCGAGAGTCCCGACCTGTCGGGACAAGGCGGACCGGATGGCCAGCCCACCAGGGGATTGCTTCGTCCCGACGAAATCGGGACTCGCAACGACGTTTTCATAGTAATATCCAGGATTCCCCTCCCGGGTTGCCAGGCGGTGTGCGGGGAACTCAATAACCCAAGGAACTCAAAGAACTCAATAACTCAATAACTCAACGAACTCCCTTCCCCGGCCGGCGCACCAGCCAGAAACCGGCGGCGGAGAGGACAAAGGAGACGGCGGCGAACTGGATGGCCACGGTGTAGCTACCGCTCCGGTCATACACCATTCCGGCCAGGACCGGTCCCAGCATGGAGCCGATGGTGACGAACAGGGTGACATAACCGCGGATCGTGGCGAAGTGCCGCCGTCCGTAGAAGTCTCCCAGGGTGGCCCAGACCAGGGAGAAGAGGGCCTCCACGACCCCGACCAGAGGGATAAACAGGTACTGGCTCCAACCTCTTCCGAAGAGGAGAAACAGTATCCCCACCGCTCCCACGCCCATAGCTACGGACAGGACCTTCGGCGTGTAGTACCGGTCGCCGATAATCCCGAGGACTATTTGCGCGGGCACGGCAAAAGCCGCCATCAGGCCCAGGTAGAACGCGGCGGCTTGTTCGCCCACGCCTTTCCAGACCAGAATGGGAATGAAGTGGAGGTGAACGGCGCTGTAGCCGGCCATCCTCAGGAATCCGGCGCCCACGAGCAGCCAGAAGGCGCTGGTCCTCATGGCCTGCCGCACGGTGAAGTCGGTGCCGTTGCCGTTGCCCGGGGCTCGCGGGGCGCCCGGCGCACCGTGGGGATGTTCTTTTGGCGCGCCCAGAGGGGCCAGTCCCCTCTCTTCGGGGGTACTGCAGATCAACCTGGTGACGGGCAGAGCCGCCACCAGGAAGACAGCCCCGGCCAAGACGGCGCCGGTCCGCCAGCCGTATTGATTGATCACCAGGGCCAGGACCGGGGCCAGGAGGGCCCCTCCGAGGGAGAGGGAGGCGCTGGTTATGGCCAGGGTCAGACCCCGGTGCCGGAAGAACCAGTGGTTGGCCAGCGCTGTGGCGGAATGCACGAAGGCGGACCCGTACCCGACGCTGATTACAAGAATGTAGACGATAACGAAAGCGGCAAAATCGTAGACCCGGGAAAGGAGCAGGTACCCGATGCCGACCACGATGCAGCCGGCGGTCATAATGGTCCGGGCGCCGAGCCGGTCGATGAGGTAACCGGCGGCCGGAGCTTCCATGGCCCCTTCGGCCCGCGCCAGGGAGAAGATAAGGGATGCGGCGGTGCGGGACAGGTTCAGGTCGCGGGATACCGGAAGAAAAAATACGGCGAAGGCAAAGCTATGAAAGCCGCCGGCCAGCACCCGCAGCCAGGCCACCGCGGCCAGCACCTTCCAACCGTAGAAGACATGTTGCATAAGGATTCAAGATTACAGATTCAAGATTCGAAGATTCCCCCGCCCCGGACTGCCGGCTGCCGACTGCCGGCTGCCGACTCCCGACTCTCTAGACTCCCCTCCCCGGCCGCCGCAGCAGCCAGAAGCAGAGGGCGGAGAGGGCGAAGGAGACGGCGAAAACCTGGATGGCTAGGCTGTAACCCCCGGTCCGGTCGTAGACCATCCCGGCAAAGATGGGACCCAGCATGGAGCCGGTAGTGGCAAACAGGGTGACATATCCCCGGATGGAGGCGAAATGCCACCGGCCGTAAAAGTCCCCCACCGTAGCCCAGATAACCGAAAAGAGGGCCTCCACCGCGGCGATCATGGGGATGAACAGGAACTTCGTCAAATCGTCTCCCAGGAGGAGGAAGACCAGTCCCGCCGCCCCCAGGGCCATGCACAGGGAGGCCACGCGCGGCCGGTTCCAGCGGTCGCCGGCCACCCCCAGGACTATGTGAGTGGGGATGGAAAAAGCCGCCATCACCCCCACGTAGTAAGCCGCGCTCTGTTCGGCGACGCCTTTCCAGACGAGGATGGGAATGAAATGGACGTGGACGGAACTGTAGCCCACCATCCGCAGAAACGAGCCGGCTACCAGCAGCCAGAAGCCGCCGGTCCGCATGGCCTGCCGCACCGTGAAATCGGCCCTGATGTCATGACCGGCGACGTTTGGCGCTGCCGACAGTGTCTTCTCCGGAGCTTCCGGCGCGCCGAGGGGGGTCAGTCCCTTGTCTTCCGGAGTGCTGTAGATCACCCTGGTCACCGGCAGACCAGCAACCAGGAAAACGGCCCCGCTCATGACGGCGCCGGCCCGCCAGCCGTACTGGGTTACCACGTAAGCAAAAAGCGGGGCGAAGATCGCGCCTCCCAGGGACATGGAAGCGCTGACTATGGCCAGGGACAAGGCGCGGCGGCGGAAGAACCAGTGGTTGGCCAGGGCCCCGGCGGAGTGCATGAACGCGGTGCCGAACCCAACACTAATGACAAGGATGTAAATCAGGGTAAAACTGGCAAAGTCGTAGGCCCGGGAAAGCAAGAGGTAGCCGGCCCCGACTATCGCGCAGCCAATGGCGGTGATAATCCGCGCGCCATAACGGTCAATGAAATGGCCGGCGAATGGTCCTTCCATCGCCCCTTCGGCCCGGGACAGTGAAAAGATGAGCGAGGCCGCGGTGCGCGAAAGGTTCAGGTCACGGGATACCGGCAGGAACATGATGGCGAAAGCGATGCTGTGGAAGCCGCCGCCCAGGGCCCGCAGCCAGGACGCTGCGGCCAGAACCTTCCAGCCGTAGAAGATACCCCGTTGCATGCGGAGCAGTCGGTTCAATAGCACCACCTGGTCCGGAAACAGAATGACGAATAACGACCCCAGACTGGATCGGGGGCGAATGACGAACTAATCAACCATTCCTGGCAGGCCGTGTACCATGAAAGGTGAAAATAACGGCTGACACAGGCGGGGACGCACTGTGCCACCCGTGTCTTCTGAGTAGTGTTCAAAACTCGAATCTCCAAACAGGGTATGGGCGTGTGCGAGACATTCATCTCGCAAGGGGAGGCCCTCTTTGTGGCCCGGTGGGGAAGATAGCAGCTCTCTCGCGCCTGCCAGGCCAATCTTACAACGCCGGACGGCTGAGATTCAAGATTACAGATTGCAGATTCCAGAACCCCCCTCCCCGGACGGTCGGCTGCCGACTGCTAGACTGCTAGACTGTCGACTGCTTGACTGCTTGACTGCTTAGACTGCTCTTTTCCCCGGACGGCGCACGACCCAGAATCCCACGGCAGAGAGGGCGAAGGAGAACGCGAAGACCTGGATGGCCAGTGTGTAGCCCCCGGTCCTGTCGTACACCATGCCGGCGAAAACAGGTCCCAGCATGGCGCCGATGGTGGCGAAGAGCGTCAGAAAGCCCCTGATGGTGGCGAATTGCCGGCGGCCATAGAAGTCACCCAGGGTAGCCCAAATAACCGAAAACACGCTGTCCACCACCGCCAGCAGGGGGATAAACAGGAACGGGGCCTTTTTCCCCCCGTACAATAGAAAGAGCGCCCCCGCCATCCCCAGGGCCATGCCCAGCGACAGGACTCGCGGCTTGTACCACCGGTCGCCGGCCAGTCCGAGAATTATGTGTACCGGGACTCCAAAAGCCGCTACGGCCCCCAGGTAGTAGGCAGCGGTCTGTTCCGGAACGCCTTTCCACGTCAGAATCGGAATGAAATGGAGGCTTATGGCGGCGTTGCCGAACGTCCGGAGAAACGCGGCGGTAACCAGCAGCCAGAAGCCGCCGGACCGCATGGCCTGCCTGGCCGTGAAATCGCTGCTATCGTCCTCGCCGGCATTCTTTGGCTCTACCTGCGGCGTGGCAGCCGCCGGTTTCAGTGCGCCGAGGGGCGTCAACCCCTTATCTTCCGGGGTGCTGTAGATTACCCTGGTTACCGGCAGACCGGCGGCCAGGAAGACGGCGCCGCTAACGATGGCCCCGACCCGCCAGCCGAATTGATGGACTACCAGGGCGAAGAGCGGGGCAAAGAGGGCGCCGCCCAGCGACACGGAAGCGCCTACGACTGCCAGGGATAAGGCCCGGTGTCGGTAGAACCACTGGGTCGCCAGCGCCCCCGTGGAGTGCACAAAGGCGGTGCCGTATCCGACGCTGATGACAAGGATGTAGACCAGAACAAAACTGGCAAAATCATACACCCGGGAAAGCAACAGGTAGCCGACGCCAATGGTCACGCAGCCTATGGTGACCATGATGCGGGCGCCAAAACGGTCGATAAAATGGCCGACGAAGGGACCCTCCATCGCCCCCTCAGCCCGGGACAGGGAAAAGATGAGTGAGGCCGCGGTGCGCGACAGATTGAGGTCCCGGGATACCGGGAGGAACAGGATGGAGAAGGCAAGGACATGAAAACCGCCGCCTAAAGCCCGCAGCCAGGAGGCCGCGGCCAGCACCTTCCAGCCATAGAAGAGGCCGCGGTACATGCGAAGAAGTTTGTCCATGGTGGATTATAGATTACAGATTGCAGATTCAAGATTCAAGATTCCCCACCCCGGGTTGCCGCGCGATCTGTGGGAAATTCAGTGAACCCAATAACCCAATAACTCAACGAACTCCCCGCCCCGGCCGCCGCAGCATCCAGAAACTGATGGCCGAGAGTGCAAAGGAGGCCAGACTAACCTGGATGGCCAGACTGTAGCCCCCGGTCCTATCGTATGCCAACCCGGCGATAACCGGTCCCAGCATGGAGCCGGAGGTGACAAAGAGAGTGACGAAACCGCTGATAGTGGCGAAGTGCCGCCGTCCGTAAAAATCTCCCAGCGTGGCCCGGACCACGGCATAGAGGGCCTCAACCGCCGCGATCAAAGGGATGAACAGGAACTGGCTCCTTTCGCCGCCAAAGAGGAGAAAGAGGGTCGCCACTGCTCCCAGGACCATGCCCAAAGACATGACCCTCGGTCTGTAGAACCGGTCGCTGGTGATGCCCAGTATGATAGCAGCCGGGATGGAAAAAGCCACCATCGCTCCCAGGTAATAGGCGGCGGTCTGTTCCGCCACGCCTTTCCACATGAGAATAGGGATGAAATGGACATTGATGGCGCTGAACCCCACCACTCTCAGGAATCCCCCGGTTACCAGCAGCCAGAAGCCGGCGGTCCGCATGGCCTGCCTGGCCGTGAACTCGTTGTTGTTGTCGCCGTGGTTGATATCTTGCGGCTTCGCCCGTGATGTTTCCGCAGCGGCTTTCAAAGCGCCCAGCGGCGCCAGCCCTTTGTCTTCCGGGGTGCTGTATATAAGCCTGGTAACCGGCAGACCTGCCACCAGGAAAACCGCCCCGCTCACCAGGGCGGCGGTCCGCCAGCCGTACTGGTTTACTATGACAGCAAAGACCGGAGCGAAGAGCGCGCCGCCGAGCGAAAGGGAGGCGTTGATTATGGCCAGGGCCAATGCCCGTCGCTGAAAGAACCAGTGGTTGGCCAGCGCCGACGCGGCATGCACGAACCCGAAGCCTGATCCAACGCTGATGACGAGGACGTAGATCAGCGTGAAACTGGCGAAATCGTATGCCTGGGAAAGCAGCAGGTACCCGATGCCGATAACAAGGCATGCCAGGGTCATGATAATCCGCGAGCCGAACCGGTCAACCAGATGGCCGGCGATCGGTCCTTCCATGGCGCCTTCAGCCCGCGCCAGGGAAAAGATAAGAGACGCGGCGGTGCGCGACAGGTTCAGGTCGCGGGATACCGGAAGGAAAAGAATGGCGAAGGCGAAGCTGTGAAAGCCGCCGGCCAGCACCCGCAGCCAGCCTGCCGCGGCCAGCACCTTCCAGCCATAGAAGACGTCATGACGATTCAAGATTCAAGATTACAGACTACAGATTCCCGACTGCTGACCGCCGACTGCCGACTGCCGGCTGCTCAGGCTGCCGACTGCCGATTGCTCACGCTGCCTTCCGCTTCAGGAGAATCCAGTTCTTGCCTTTAGTGTGGATAAGGACGTAGCCGCCTTCCATTCGCCCGCCTTCCAGGGCGAACTCTATCTTTTCAGATTCCCTTTTTTGTAACTCGTATTTACCGTTGTCCCAGATTTCCACGGTTCCCGCGCCGTATTCACCTTCCGGTATAACGCCCTGGAAGTCCATGTAGTCCAGGGGATGGTCTTCTACTTGGACCGCCAGCCGCCGGATACCGGGTTCCAGGGGAGGCTCCTTGGGTACCGCCCAGCTTCTCAAGACGCCGTCCATTTCCAGCCGCAGGTCCCAGTGCAGATGGCTGGCCTGGTGCAGGTGCACCACGAAGTGCAAGTTCGTGCTGCCCGGATGCGCCCCGGCGCCTTCGGGTTCGGAAGTCCGTTTGAAATCCCGTTTTCTCTGGTATTCTTCGAGGCCCATAAAGCCCTCCGAAAGGATTGCAGATTTCAGATTCAAGATTCAAGATTCCCCACCCGAAAGGGATTGCAGATTACAGATTCACGATTCAAGATTCCCCGCCCCCCCGAAAGCCGACAGTTGGCTGCTTGACTCCCGGCCGCTGTGGGTGGGTTCGCGCCGCCGCGCCCTTTCCCACCCCACTTCAGCGCTCACCCCCCCTCGGCTCCACCTGACTGCCGATGGCCGATAGCCGACAGCCGTCCCTCACACCTTGAACGCCGATGGGCAGATGTCGTTCAAGAAGCACCCGGCGCAATTGGGCTTCCTGGCGGTGCAGATGGCCCGCCCGTGGTCGATGAGCAAGTAGGAGAAGATGCCCCACTCCGTCTTCGGCAACTGCTTCATCAAGTCCTGTTCGATCTTTTCCGGGTCTTCGTTGCTGGTCAGGCCGAGGCGCTGGGAGACGCGCCGGACGTGGGTGTCCACGGCTATCCCCTCCACCTTGCCGAAGCCGTTGTAGAGGACGATGTTGGCGGTCTTCCGGGCCACCCCGGGCAAGGTGACCAGATCTTCCATGGTGGAAGGCACCTTACCCCCGAACTTCTCCACGACCATCTTCGCGGCGTTGATGATGTTCTTTGCCTTGTTATGAAAGAAGCCGGTGGACTTGATATCCTGCTCGAATTCCTCCAGACTGGCTGCGGAATAGGACTTCGCATCCGGATATTTGTTGAACAGACTGGTGGTGACCTTGTTGACCATCACGTCGGTGCACTGGGCCGAGAGTATGGTGGCCACCAGCAATTGCATGGGACCGCTGAAGTTCAGCGCTATCTTCGCTTTCGGATAGTGCTCCTTCAGCCTCTTTCTGATTTCGTCAATGTGTGAAGACATGCGACCCTCTGTTTTCTGATCTACCGGCACAATGCCGCGTCATGGTCATGGGCCGTTCGGGGACGCGCCCATTGTAGCAAAGGCGGGCAGGTTTCCTGGGTTTTGACGTCGAGGCTGCGGTTCTGGTTGTTGGTCACAGGTCACCTTTCCAGACAACGTGGATATCTCCGCTACGGCAGGCAGCGGAAACCGGCCGCCGCAAAGTGGCGGTCGAAAGTGAAACATTCCAGGATACTGTTTTCGCGCATGATAACCATCGAAGTGCCATCGACAAAACTCAGATCGTGCTCGGGAAAGGCGGCAAGCAGGCCATAGGCGTCCGTTTCTTGCCGCTCGGAGACGAAGGCAATCCTGAGACGGCGGCTCTTCCGCATGTTCTCCAGGAACACCCGGGCTATCTCATGGCCCCATCTGTGGCGGATCAACGTGTAGGTTTCGCCAATGACATGATTAGTGCTGATTAGATGCCGGTACCGGTCGAGCGCGCCGCCCAATAATGTCTTGGCGGCCCTGTTATTTAGGTCCCTGGCGATAGCGAGAGCGTACCATGCGGAGGTATCAACGAACAGATCCCGGCTCATCCCTTCGGCTTTCTGGTTCCGGCCAACTCCCATCGCGCCAGATAGTCATCGTGTTTCACCGACACATTCTCTTTCCGCCCTCCCTTGCTCTTCACCAAATCTACGATGGCCAATAAGGGGTCGGCTTCCTGAGATTGTTCTTCTTGAACGACCCTGCGGGCGCCTTCGCGAAGCAAGTGTGCTTTCGAAACCCGGCGGATGGTTGCCAGACGTCGAAGTTCGTTGTCAAGTTCCGGCTCTATGTAAAGTTGCATTCTCTTCATTCCTGGCATGTTTGTGCTACCTTCCTCGAGGTGGTCCACTGATTCGAAGGACAATATACACACATTATAGAGCATAGATGTATACGGATTCAACTCGTTTCTGGCGCTCTCCACTTTGTAATGAAAGGGGATTGGCTGCCCCTTCACAGCGCCGACGGGTGTATTATACATGCATCGCGGGGCAAAATGCTGCGGCGCGAAGGTGAGAAAGACTGCCGGGCTGTAGTATAATCGGCCATTCGGATGAGTCAGCCGTCAGTCGCCATGTTCCAGGGGCTTTCAAAGTTCCTCGAGTTCGATGAGTCAGCCAACTGCTGATAGCTGTTACCTGATAGCTGACTGCTGATAGCCGACTGCCACTCCTGGGAGGTCATATGGACAACTACACTTCTGTGGGGAAGAACACCCGGCTGCTGGACGCCGTGGGCAAGGCGACCGGGGCGGTCAAGTTCGGGACGGATATCGTGCTCCCGGGCATGCTCGTGGGCAGGGTGCTGCGGAGCCCTCACCCCCATGCCCGGATAATCAACATCGACACCTCTAAAGCCGCCAGGCTCCCGGGGGTCCGGGCGGTGATTACCAGCCGGGACGTTCCTGCCGTCAAGACCGGCTCCTGGGTCAAAGAGAGGGTCCTGCTGGCTTCGGGCAAGGTACGCCATGTGGGGGAACCCGTGGCCGCGGTGGCCGCCGTCGATGACGCCGCGGTCGAAGAAGCATTGTCGCTCATCGAGGTTGAATACGAACCGCTGCCGGCCGTAACGGACGCCGAGGAGTCCCTCCTTCCCGGCGCGCCCCTGGTGCACGAAGACCTGCCCGGCTACACCTGTTCCACCGCGCGCAAGAGCTACGGCAATGTCCTGCATCAGATAGACTGCGTCAAGGGAAACGTGGACACCGGTTTCAAGGAAGCCGACATCATCGTGGAAGGGAAGTATTCCACCCAGTTCCAGCACGCGGGCTACATCCAGCCCAGCGACGGCGTGGCCCAGGTGGACCCTTCGGGCAAGATCACCGTCTGGTGCAGCACCAAATCGCCCTTCTCGCTGAGGGCCAGAATCGCGGAGGCCCTGCAAATTCCCCTGAGCAGGGTCAGGGTGATAACCACGAACGTCGGGGGCGATTTTGGGGGGAAAGCTGGTACTGTCGCCGCGCCGTTGGCCGCCGCCCTCACCCTGAAAACCGGAAAGCCGGTCAAGATCGTTCTGGCCTGGCCCGAAGAGATGGCGGCGGCCAACCTCCGCTCCCGCGTGTTCTATTCGGTCAAGGCCGGCGTCAAGAAGGACGGCGCCGTCACCGCGTTCGAGGCCCGGATCGTGGGCGATGTGGGGGCCTATTGCGAAACGATCCTGCCCGCCTCGGATGCCGTGGGGACCACCTACGGGCCGTACCTTTTCCCGCACATCAGGACGACCACGCTCAATGTTCACACCAACAACGTGCCCACCGGCTATGTGCGCGCGCCCCGGCAGCCGCAGATACTGTTTGCCGTAGAGTCTCACATGGATACCATCGCCAGCAAGCTGGGCATCGACCCCATTGAGTTGCGGCTCAAGAACTGCGTCAGGGAAGGGGATGTGCTGCACGACGGACGCGAGTTGCACAACGTGGGGCTGGGGAGGGCTCTGGCGAGGGTCAAAGAGACGGTATCCGGTTCACCGGAAAGAACGCCCTGGCGGGGTTGGGGCGTTGCCTGCGGCCAGTGGTCGCTGGCGCCTTTGCATCACATGGTTAACCGGGAGTCGTCGGCCAAGGTGGTGGTCAACGAAGACGGCTCGGTCATCCTGGTAACCGGGGTGGCGGATTCCGGCGGCGGCCAGTTGACCCTGCTTTCTCAAATAGTAGCCGAGGTGCTGGACCTGCCATTGAGCCGCATCTCCGTGGTGGCCGCCGATACCGATAGCTGCCCCTATGAGATGGGCACCGTGGGCAGCCGTACCACTTACCAGGTGGGCAATACCGTCAAACACGCTGCCGAGGATGCCCGGAGCAAGGTAATCAGGGCGGCCGCCCGGAAGCTGCTGAAGGACGAGCAGGAGCTGGCGATAAGGAACGGGCAGGTGTATGCGGTGAATTCACCGAAGGATGCAGTTTCTCTGGCGGCCCTGGCGAAAGAGGCCATGAGTTCGCCCACCGGCCAGATCATCGGATCGAATGAACGGAGAAGGGAAGAGATGGCCGTGAGGGCCCGTTCTACGCCCAACGTGGTGGATTCCCCGTGCTACGGCGCCCACGCCGCCCTGGTCGAGGTAGACCCAGAAACTGGGAAGCTAAAGGTCCTCCGCTACGTGGCGGTCCATGACGCCGGCTTCGCTATCAATCCCTTCATGGTGGAGGCGCAAATCCAGGGAGGGGTGGTGTTCGGGCTGGGTTACGCCCTCTCGGAAGACCCGAAAACCGCCGAGGGCCATAATCTGGCGCGGGACCTGACGGACTACAAGCTGCCGGTGGCCGGTGACGCCCCGGTGGTGGAGGCGGTGCTGGTCAACCAGCCTTCGACCTTTGGCCCCTACGGGGCCAAAGGTATCGGGGAGCCCCCTACCACCCCGGTCGCCGCCGCCATCGCCAACGCCGTCTTTGCCGCCAGCGGCGCCCGGGTAACCAGCCTGCCTATCACATCGGAGAAGGTGCTCCGGGCCCTGGACGAGAAAAGTAGGGTGGGTTAAGCGCCCCGATGCCGGATCGGGGCGCGAACCCACCGCCGGGGTGGGTGGAGTAGCCAGCGGGTTTTCAGCCGGGCCTTGACCCTCAGGTACGACGGGCATCTTGCCCGTCGCAGGTCTGCCCGTCGCCAGCGGGGCTGGACTCCTCTCTGTCTCTGTCTCAACTCCCTGTCTACCACGCCTCCGGCTACTCACTTCACAGTATTTACTACCGGCACAACGGTATTGACGTGGGTGCTAAAGTAGAGTAGGTTCGTAACAGTTGGTTTTGTAATGTGGGTTTGGTCAGCACTGCCAGGAATGCCGGGACATTGGTTCTCGATAACGGGGCACGCGGGAGCGTGCCGCTACGGATTGGCTGTTTTGATGTTTTACGGCGTGCATTTGGCGCATTTTTCATTAGTCACTGATCAAGGAGGGCAACGGTGAAAAAGCTGGTGGTTGAATGCCAGCGCCGGCAGCTTTCTACTGACTCAAAGGGTAACTGGAGCCGGGATTGTATTGTGGCCTTCGGCCACCAACCTGGGTAATATGGGACCGGCTTACGGTCAGTTATATGTTCAGGTGATGACGTCCGATGGCGGACGTGGAACCATCCTGGCCTGGCGGGATTACCGGAACCAGGATGCCAACAACCCCAACCTCTATGCTCAGAAGGTGGATGAGAACGGAGTTATCGCCTGGCAGTCCGGAGGAGTCCCGGTTTGTTTGGCGCCCGGGTCGCAAGGAGAAGTTGCGGGACAAGTTCCGTCAGGAATTGATATTGCTCCAGACGGTAATGGCGGCGCCATAATCGTTTGGGAAGACTACCGTCCTGGACTGGAGCGCTATTCTCTCGTCTTTGCTCAAAGGGTCAACCAGATGGGGAATGTAATGTGGCCGGCCAACGGCGTCACGGTAGCGAAAACGCATCCGGGCCAGGAGTTGGAACCAAGGGTGATCAATGATGGTCGAGGTGGGTCAGTAGTGGTCTGGCAAACCTCGCATTCCGAGGATATCTATGCCCAGAGGCTTAACGCCAACGGGGAACCACAGTTGCCAGATGATGCTGCGGTAACGACTGCTACGGGCGCCCAGAACTGGTTGGATGCTCTTTCAGACGGTAGTGGTGGAGCGCTGGTGGTTTGGGTAGACGGGCGAAATTATGGAACGACGGGCTACGATATATATGCGCAGCGGCTGTTGACTCTGCCTCCTCTCAAGGGTGATATCAATGCGGACGGTAAGGTAGATCTGATAGATCTTGGCATCGTAATGGGGGCATTCAACCGGAGGAGAGGCGAGGCAGGGTTCGATCCCGGTGCCGATTTGAACGGCGATGGAATCGTAGATGTTTTTGACGTGGTGACAATCGGAATCAATTTTGGGAAAAAGTAGCGGGGATACCTGCAAAGTGGCCCGTCTCTGAAATAGTTCACCCCTCCCAGGGTCTGATTTTTGCCCGCATCGCCTTCCGGGTGGAGGGCTTTCGGTTTCAACCCTGACGCTGACCTCGATGGCGATGGTACTGTAGATATTTATGACCTGGTGAAGGTCGGTCTCAACTTCAACCGGCCCCGATACGATAATCCTCCTCAGCCGCGAACGCCCTGGCGCAACTCGTACCGCTGGAAGTCTGCCGCAGCGACCCGGTACGACGGGCATCTTGCCCGTCGCAGGGCTGCCCGTTGCTGTGGGCAGTATCACAAGCATCCCTTCGCCGGTTGACGCCGGCGGAGGGGTTTGTTAGACTTATGGCGCTGGGATAAGGGACACGGTATCATACGCCACGGATAACCGGACCTACAAGGAGGGAGCAAGAAATGAAGGGTTCATTCGCACGTTTGGCCATTCTGGTACTTGTTGGCCTTCCGTTCGTCGCCTGCCAGCCGCCGGCTGCTCCGACCGGAATAACACCTCCGGTCGTGAAACCCCCGGCGATTTCATCAAAGCAGGCTTGGGAGCAGAAATGGGAGACGGCGGTGGCCGAAGGGAAGAAAGAAGGAAGTGTTTCCGTTTATGCGCTGTGGGGTTCGTAAACCAGGATCGCCCTGACTCAAGCTTTCCAGGATAAATACGGGATAGCCATCCAGGGATCTCCGTTTGGCCGCGGAGCGGAGCTGATGGCTAAAGTGAGGACGGAGAACTCGGCAGGCATAAACATCGCCGATATCTTTGGCTCCGGAGCCGGCACCTTCCTGGTCACCATGAAGCCTGCGGGCCTGCTGGGTCCCATTGAACCCTTGCTGGTCCTTCCCGAGCTCATGTCTCCCAATGTGTGGCGAGGCGGGGGTGTCCCTTTTATGGACAAGGACAAGCTGGCTATCGGGCTGCTGGCCGGAGTGGACCGGTTCGTCATCTACAACAAGGACATGGTGAAGGAGGGCGAGATAACCAGCTACAAGGACATCTTGAAACCACAGTACAAGGGTAAGATCGTTCTTGACGATCCCACCATAGCCAGCGCCGGAAACATCTTCCTGTCGTTTCTGGCCTACCATGTCTGGAATGACTCCGAAACCATGGATTTCCTCAGGCAGCTTGTGGAAAAACAGGAAGCCGCCATCGTCCGCCCCCTGAATGCCGAGCCTGTGGCCCGGGGGAAATACGCCATCGGACTCGCGCCCCTGCCTGACAGCACTATCAGTTTCGTCAAGGCGGGCGCACCGGTCGGCATCGCCATGCCGAAAGAGGGCACCAACGTCGGTTACCTCACCGGCGGCATTGCCGTCCCGCTCAAGCTGGCCCACCCCAATGCAGCCACCGTGTTTGTGAACTGGATACTTAGCAAGGAAGGGCAAACGGTTTTTAGCAAGAGCTTTGGCACGCCGAGTCTGAGGGCCGACGTTCCCACCGAGGGTTTGCTGCCCTTCACCGTTCCGCAGGCGGGAGAGAAGCTGTTCTTCGATAATGAGGAATTCGCCCTGTTCAGGGCAAAGTGGCTTGATATCGCGAAGAGCACGATTGAACAGGCGAAGAAATAGGCAAAACGAATGACGAAGTCCGAATGACGAATGAAGTAATGTGTTCACCACGGAGACACAGAGAGCACGGAGAAACTGGTTTAGCGAACAGAGCGGTGCTGAACTGCGTGTTCTAATCGTCTCTGTGTTCTCAGTGTCTCTGTGGTGAAAGCCCATGCTTCGAGGACAAAATGGATATTGAGCAACAACTGGCTGATTTTATTGCAGGCACCGGTTACAGGGACCTCCCTGCCGAAGCGGTGGCGGCTACCAGGCGGAACATTCTGGACACCCTGGGTTGCGCCGTAGGGGGTTCCGGCGCCCCGGGTTGCCGGGAGGTGGTAAACCTGGTGACTGAACTGGGGGGAAAAGAGTCGAGTTCAATTCTGGTGTACGGAAGGAAAGCGCCCCCGTCTGCGGCGGCGCTGGCCAATGCCACCATGGGGCACGCCCTGGATTTCGATGACACGCATGACGCCGCCATTCTGCACGCCGGAGTCGCCACGGTGCCTGCGGCCCTGGCCGTCAGCGAGTACCTGGGTGGGGTGAGCGGGAAAGATATGATAACGGCCGTGACCCTGGGCATCGACCTTGCCTGCCGCCTGGCTCTGGCGACCACGGCCTGGGTCGGCTGGATTCTTACACCCTTGTACGGGTTTTTCGGCGCCGCCGCGGTGAGCGCCAAACTGCTCGGGCTTGACCGGGAGGGAACGTTGAACGCCCTGGGCATCGCCTATGCCCAGGCCTCCGGTAATTCCCAGTGTATCGCCGATGGCGCCTTGACCAAGCGGGTCCAGATCGGATTCGCCGCCAGTGGAGGGGTTACGGCGGCTTTGCTGGCCCGGAACGGCGTGACGGGGGCCCGCAGAATGCTGGAAGGGGAATCGGGCATCTTCAGGCTCTATCAGAGGGGTGAATACGACCGCTCTTCCTTGATGTCGGGACTGGGAAAGAGATTTGAAGTAACCAGGCTATCCTACAAGCCCTATCCCTGCTGCCGGTCCACCCACAGCGCCATAAATGCAGCCATTGTCCTGGCTGAAACCCATGATATTCAGCCCGGCGAGATAGCAGAGATAGTAGTTGGCGTCAACAAGCTCGCTTATGAGGACCTCTGCCAGCCGGCGGAGGTCAAGCGCGAGCCGCGGAATATCGTAGATGCCCAGTTCAGTGTACCCTATACCACGGCGGTGGCTTTGACCGCCAGGAGAGTGGGCATAGACGATTTCACGGATGCGGCGGTCCGTCGCCCCGGGGTTCTGGCTCTGGCCGCGAAGGTCCGCTGTCACGTCGACGGTGACATCGATCGGGCCGGCGGGAAGCAGGTAACGCCGGCACGGGTTGGGCTGCGGTTGAAAGACGGAAGGGAGTTCTCAATGCGAATAGATCTCCCCAGGGGAGACCCCCAAAACCCGATGACCAGGGAGGAATTCGGACGTAAGCTGGTGGACTGTGTGGGCCACGCCGCCAGGCCCCTGGGAAAGACCGTCCCTGATGAGCTCGCCAGGTTAGTCGACCGGCTCGAAGACGTCGAAGACGTGGCTGAGATTGCTGCGCTGCTTTCGCCGCGGGTGTAGCCGCGGGGCTGTAGTCGCAGGTCTTTGGCCTGCGGGGGTGGAATTTCATTGGTCATTCGGACTTCGAATTTCGTCATTTTAGGGACCAAAGGAGTTTCGTGGAAAGAATAGTAGAAAAAAGGCGTGAACCGGAACCGGTCCAATTCGACCGCAATATCGAGGCCCACCAAATACATAGAGCCCGGGAGGCGCAGCAGGCGGCGGCGCTGCCCCATGTCTTGAAGTCCTTCGACGTTCCGTGGACCATGGGGATGATGGCCTTTCACCGGCAGTGGATCGGCAGCTCGCCGAGCGACCGCTTGAAGCAGGGGCCTATTTGCACCATGGCCATAATGGAACAGATACTGGAACCGGGTATGAAAGGAGGACGCCATCGTCACGTCCGGGAGGCTATGTTCTACGTCATCGAAGGCGAAGGCTACGAGATTCATGATGGCAAACGCTGGGAGTGGTCGGCCGGTGATATCATGACCGTGCCGAGCTACTGCGATCATCAACACTTCAACTCCAATCCGCGGCAAAAAGCGCGCATGTGGTACTCCATCTCACCCATAGTGGAGTTCATGGGAATACACTGGACGGAACAAATAGAAATGAGGTCCGGGTACAGCATTCCGCCGGACAGCGAGCCTATTTACGGCCCCGACCAGGCAGTTATCGGCTACCGGAATGCAAATGGCGAGGAGTTTAGAATGGGGGTCAACCTCGCCATTCAGCAGCGCATCAACTCACGCCTGGAAAACGTGATTCACATCGATAATCCCCGGGATACCTATGAGGAAGACATGAAGCTGTTGGAGGAGGAAGTCGCCTGGCGTCAGTCCGTGCCGCATGTGGTCAGAAATGCGGAGGTCCCCTGGGAGAACACCCGGATGGGCCGGAGGAAGTTCCTCGTTACCCGCCAGAGGAACTGCGGCCTCAAGGCTTACGATGCGTTCCTCCAGGAGTTGCCGCCGGGAGGCTGTTCAGGCAAACATCGTCATGCGGCCGAAGAGGTGCACAAGATTCTCCAGGGCAAAGGCTACGATGTCCATGACGGCAAGAGGTACGATTGGGAAGCGGAAGATGTGGTCTGCATACCGCCGTATGTGACGCACCAGCACTTCAACAGCGACCCCCAGCATGCCACTACTTTCGTGGCATTCCAGTCGCGGTGGTATGCCTTCATCGGCCATGGGGGTGTTGAGCACCTGGAGGATGCCCGTGATCGTCAATGATAGCCTGGCCCGGGGGCGGGTGGGGGTACCACAGGCCTCCGTGCCTGTGAGCCACGGCCTTGCTCCAGTGCTCGCGGGGGTACCACAGGCGTCCCCGCCTGTGAGAGCCGGTCTTGCGCCGGTGCAGGCGGGGGTACCACAGGCCACCCTGCCTGTGAGCCACGGCCTTGCACCGGGCCGGGCGCGGGTACCACAGGCCACCGTGCCTGTGAGCCACGCTGTTGAGCCAGTGGTGGTACAATACGACTTAGATGGATATCAAGAAGCGGCCTAACCACAAACTCTACCTCGAAATACTCCGGAAGATGACCCCGGAGCAACGGCTGCTCAAAGCCTTTGAGCTGACCGAGTTCAGCCGGCAGCTCTTCCTCGACGGGCTGAGATCCCGGTTTCCGGAGAAGTCAGAAGACGAGATCAAGAAGATCTACCTGGAGCGCCTGGACAAATGTCACAACCGGAACTGGTGATAACCCTCCGGGGGAAAACTTGAGATTCGGCGAACTGGTCCAATTGCTGGAAGAAAACAGGTTCCGAACCGTGAAGGAAAAGGGTTCGGTGAGATACTACGGCAAGCCAGGCTGGGAAAAGCTGGTCAGACTCGACTACCATGGTTCCAAAGAGGTCCCGACAGGCGCTTGTCAGGGGATACTGAAGGCAGCCGGCATCAGTAAGTGATAGAATAGAAAGCAAGATGATTGAACTGGAGTATTCACTGGTCATAGAAGCCACCAAAGAACCGGATTTCTTCGGTTTCTATTCCCCCGATTTGGAAGGTTTCACGGGCATAGGACATTCGGTAGAGGATTGCCTCTACAGGGCGAAGTGGGGGATGAAAGAGCACGTGCAACTTCTCAAAGAACAGGGTTTACCCGTGCCCCCCAGGAATCCGGACCCGAAAATCATTGTCCAGAACGAACATAGAGTGGCAGCGGTCTAAGGGAAACACGGATTTACGTGGAGCGCCTGGACAAATGTCACAACCGGAACTGGTGAAACGTGTCGTCCATGCCCTCGATGACGCTGGCATCGACTACATGGTCACCGGGTCCATCGCCTCGAGCCTCCACGGCCAGCCGCGGTCCACGCATGATATCGACCTAGTAGTCGCTATTGATTTGGAAGCGGCAAAGAAGCTGCTGGAAGTCTTCCGACCGCCGGACTACCACCTTGACCCTGAAGCGGTCACGGATGCTGTTGCCAGGAAGGGAATGTTCAACCTGATCGACCTGGAATCGGGAGACAAAGCCGACTTCTGGGTGCTTACAGAGAGCCCGTTTGACAAGTCGCGTTTCGCCCGCAAACAGGAAGTGGTGTTTGACGGAACCCGACTTAAGGTGTCAACTCCCGAGGACACCATCCTCGCCAAGCTGTGGTGGGCCAGTCAGGTCGGCGGGAGCGAAAAACAGCTCGGCGATGCCCTGCGGGTCTACGAACTGCAATATGAAAGGCTCGACCGGGACTATCTCATCGGGTGGGTAAAACAGCTCAAGCTGAGGTCCCTCTGGCAAAGGGTGGAAAAGGAAGCGGAAACAGCGTGATGGGGCAGTCTCAGCAAGGTCCGGGCATCGCGGCGGGCGAAGGATCCGCTGGGGAAACTGACAACATCCCTCCGCCGGGCAGACAATTGTCAGGTAAGCTGTTAGTGTAATGTAATGTGCCGCATAGTATACTATAGCATACTATTTTCGGGAGGGAGACTGTGCTTAATTTGGTGATTCTGACCTGGACAAGTTTCCCCGTGCTTTCTGTGTCTCTGTGCTGAGGATATGCCTCATTACTTAATGTGTCTGTATTAGCAAACTGCCCGCAGGATGAAAAGGAGGAAGGCAATGTTGTTCATGATTACGCAGGTGCACAGTCCGGAGAATTGCCCGAAGGACCAGGGAGGGTCCGATGTGCTCATCGACAAAAAGGTTTCGGGCGTGACTCTGAAGGGCCGGTGGGGGGCGTGGTCCAACCACATCATCTGGTATCTGGTGGAGTCTGATTCCGCGGAGGCGATTCAGAAGTTTCTTGACCCCGGCATGAAGCGCTGCACCTGTACAGTGACGCCGGTGGCGGAAAGTCCGATAGCCAGGTAGCACGGCTTCGCAAGGGGACCCCTTGCAAAGCTGCGGACAGGGAGGGACGCCTGTTCTACCCCGTTTGTTGGACGCCTGTTCTACTCGACGATAGTAGTAGGCGGAGCCGGGCATGGTGGGTTCGCGCAGCCACCCGCCGCAACCCCACGCCCGTCTGCGCTTAACCCACCCTACCTTTGCCACCCTACCCGATGTAGTAGACCGAAGGGTCGGTGCCGTGCTCGGGGTGGAGCTGGCGGCCGCGCTGGCTGCGGATGAGCCGGGAGACCTCGCTGTCGGGGTCGTCCAGGTCGCCGAAATACCGGGCTTTGGTCATGCAGTTGTTGACGCAGGAAGGCGTCGCCTCCCGGTCCACCCCCGGCTTCAACCCCTTTTTGATTCCCTCCTCGATCTTCTCCACGCAGAAGGTGCATTTCATCACCACGCCGGTCTGCAACTGCTCATCGCTCAGCTTTTCCCACGGCGTCGGTCCCTGGCCCGGGAAATAGCGCTGGCGGTCTTCGTTGTAATACCTTGAGCCATAGGGGCAGGCCATCATGCAGTAACGGCAGCCGACGCACTTGTCGGAGTCCACCACCACAATCCCGTCCTCCCTCTTTTCCGTGGCCCCCGAAGGGCAGACCTTGACGCAGGCGGCCTCCTTGCAGTGGTTGCACAGCACCGGCATCAGTATCTTGCTCACCGAGGGATAGCTGCCATGCTCCTTCACCAGCACCCGGCACCAGGACATCTCCGGCGGCAGGAGATGCTCCATTTTGCAGGCCAGCATGCAGCCCAGGCAGCCAACACATTTGCTTAAGTCAATGACCATTCCGTAACGCATAGAAAATCCTGAATCCGAAATTCTGAATCCGAAACAATCATCCATGCTTGGCCGGCCAAGCGCCATGAAGGATGAAAATGGCCTGTCTTGTCATTCTGAGCGAAGCGAGCGCAGCGATCGCAGTCGAAGAATCTTTCCGGGGGGCAGGGACGAAAGACCCTTC
Organism: Chloroflexota bacterium; assembly: GCA_016210565.1. Classification (GTDB taxonomy): domain Bacteria; phylum Chloroflexota; class Dehalococcoidia; order JACQUA01; family JACQUA01; genus JACQUA01. Next base: position 6,394 of record JACQUA010000116.1, on the reverse strand, counting down.
GACTTCGCTCAGGGTGACAGGCCATTTTCGGAGCAAATTCAAAAATCAAAAGTCAACAATCAAAATGACAAATCAAAATGCAAAAAGCTACAGGCTTGGGACATCGGTTAACGCCTGGCCATGGATAGGCCGGACAACTACCCCACCGGTGGGGTGGCTACTCGCTACTGGGGCACGCGGCAGCGTGCCGCTACTGGCTACCGGCACCTCGCTACTGGCTACTGTCTACCGGGGCACGCGGCAGCGTGCCGCTACTCACTACTCGCTACTGGCTACTCCTTATACACCTTCGCCTTCACCGTTGATTGCATCGTGCCGGTCACCTGGTCGGTCCATTCGTAGCTGACTGGCGTCAGCGCGTTCACCGAAGCCCGCCCGGTATCCCGGGCCACCGGCGTCAGGAACTGGCCGAACTGGCCCGCCATGAGAATCGTATCGGGACGGATGCCTTCGGTCAGCGTCACTCTTCCCTTCACCTTCCCCACCGGGGATTCCACCCACACCATATCTCCCTCGGCGATCCCCTTCGCCCTGGCCGTCCTGATGTGCATCATGATATCGCACTGGCCCGGCACCTGCTGCATCACCTCGTTCTGCATTGAGCAGTCCACGTTGCTGGCGTTGCTGTACTGGGGAAGGCGGCAGGTGGTGACGAAGAGGTCGTACTCCGCCGGCACGGTATCCAGGATGGATGTCACATAGGTGGGCATGGCCACGTACTCTTTCGTTGGCCAGTAGTCCACGCCCACTTTCGCCAGGTTGGCGCCCAGGTTCTCGCCGACGATCTTCACCGTCTCCATGTAGGGCAGGCTATATCTCAGCTTTTCGCCCGTCATCTTGAAATGGACGCTGTACTGCTCCGGCGTGGACAGCGGCGGCAAAAGGGCCGTGTGCTCCTTGAACCATTCCAGGCCTTTCTCGCCGCCGGTCAGGGATTTCAGCCAGCGGTCGGCAATCTCCGGCCAGGGATATTTCTTGTCAAGCTCCAGCTTGTAGGGGTCTTTTAGACCGAAACGGATATTGACGAACTTGTTGTAGTCCGCCAGCATGCCCATACGGTCGGCCAGCTCGGTCAGAATGTCCGAAATGTCACGGTTGTTGGGCGGCGGTTCGACCACGGGCTGCTTCATAATGATACCCCGGAAACGCCGCCCGGAGCCGAGCTTATAGTCCGTGTTGATCACCTCGTACCGCTCCAGCTCGGTCAGGTCGGGCAAAACAATATCTGCCAGTTGCGTGACTTCGTCATAGGTGTAGGCGATGGACACGATGAACGGTATCTTCATCAGGGCCTCGGCCACCAGCTCCGGTTGGCCTACCGAGACCACGCAGTTGTTGCGGAAGCGGAGATAGGCTTCGGGCAGGGGTGGGGTGGGGAGGCCGGGGGGCGGCTTGACCAGGTTAACAAAGACCAGGTGGGCCGAATGACCCCATATCTTGGTGAAGGGCACGAAGGTCTCGCACATGTCCCAGGAGACCGGCGGCCAGGTGAAGGGGAAATAGGCCGGCTCGGGCATGCCGTCGGCGCCCGGCTTGATGCCGTGGTCGTAGTACGTCGGATGGGCGCAGCCGCCGTGGTGTCCGCCGACGGTCTCCAGCGCCCCCACCAGGGCCACCAGGGTGTGCTGGGCCAGGATGTTCTGGTAGGAATGAACGCCGGATTCCACCGGCCGGCCGATGATCACGTCCACCGGCCGGTAGGGCAGGTCATGGCCGTCCAGTCGGATGGTGCTCCCGATCTGGGCGGCGTCGACGAACTCTCTGGTCACCCGCCGGATAGTGGCCGCGGGTACTTCGGTGATAGTCGCCGCCCACTCCGGCGTGTATTGTTGGACATGGTCTTTCAGCAGTTGAAACGCCGGCCTGCCTTCCTGTCCATTGACGGTATAGACGCCCTCGATGGCGGGGTCTTTGACGGCAGGATCGTTGAAGAGCTTTGCCGAGCTAATGGCGGAGTCCCAGATGAGAGGTCTGTTGGTCTCCTTATCACGCAGGAAGTGGCCGTCGGCGCCAACCAGGTACGGGGAATTCGTCAGGTTCCTCAGAAAGGCCGAGTCATAGGTCTTGAGCTCGTGGATGATGACGTGGATCATGCTGAGCATAAAGGCGATGTCGGTGGCCGGCTTTATCGGAATCCATTCCTCGGATTTGCTGGCGGTGAGGGTCAGCACCGGGTCCACCGCCACCTTTTTCGCACTGGCGTAATGCAGGTTGCCGCAGACGCCGCCGGAAGCCGCCACGTTGCTGCCGAAGATGAGCATGAACTTCGTGTATTCCGTATCCGGGGAGCAGCGGAAGCCGCCGTGGATGGTGTTGGCGAACATGTGCACGCCCAGGCCGCAGCGGATGCCCGAGCCGCCGCGCAGGTCCTGCATCGGGCCGAAGGCGATGTAGAAGGCTTCCCAGGTTCCGCCCATGCTCATCTGGGCGACGCTGTGAAAGGTGCTGCAGACGCGCCTCGGGTCCCTATCCCGGATTTCCTTGAGACGTTTGGCGACCGTATCCAGGGCTTCGTCCCAGCTAATCTCCTGCCAGCCGGGGTCTTCGTTGATGCCCTTTTTGGGGTTGGTCCTTTTCAGGGGCGACTTGATGCGGTTGGGGTTGTATATCTTTTCGACGAGGCCGTAGGGCTTGGGGCAAATCCGTCCCTGGTTACGGGCGCGCTCGGCGAACTCCGGCTCCTCCAGGTTGCCCTGCACGTTCACCACCACCCCGTTGACCCGGTGGTAGCGATGGATGCAAGGCCCCATCACGCAGAACCAGCACGCGCTGGGAATCCAGACATCCTCTCTTGTTTCCGGCTTGACGCTTTTGCCGGTGGCGTCTCTAATCAATGACCTGACCATGGTAATGCTCCAACTGGGAATAACAACGACTGCCACGGTTTAGCGGCCGAGGGCGGGAAACGCCCGGTACGACAGGCTTTCCAGCCTGTCGCGGCGGCCTCGCTGCAAAGGTGGCCGCTGAACCACGTAGCTGGCTGTCGTCCACGGGAACAGGCTGGAAAGCCCGTTCTACTGGCCTTTCAAGTACAGCCAGCGGTAACGCTCCGGGTCCACAACGAGTCCTGCCTTCAGTGCATTGTTGATGATGTAGTTCACCTTTTCATCGAACTCATGTTGATTCCTAACGATCCGGTCATAGCTTTCGGTCTGCCAGACCTGACCTTTTCTGCCAAGATGACCGTTGATCTTCCAGGCAGAGTAGCCCTTAATCCCCTGAGTGATCTCTGCGATGCGGGGGAAGCCTCCGTCTTGCTGTTCAAGCGGTTGGAGCACCACATGAACGTGTGAAGACATAGCCACGCAGGCGTAAAGCTCGTATTTCTTGTCCTCGTGGAACTTGATGGCGTTGATAACGATGTCCTTGCACTCGTCATCCAGAGCCAGATCACCTGCCGTGTTGAAGGTTATGAAGTAGACGCTTCCGGCGCTCTCCCAGTGTGGGAGTTTTCTCCTATAAGTTCGAAATTCATTATTCATGCTGCGGTCGATGGGAACGGGCTGGAAAGCTTGTTCTAATGCCCCCGACGGGTACGACAGCCTTTCCAGGCTGTCGCGGTGGGCTGGCCGCAGCGGTGGCCACGGCAAAATCCGGTCGGTGGCCGTCCACGGGAACAGGCTGGAAAGCCTGTTCCCGGCAGCTTGGCGGCTCGCGCTAAGCATCCAAACCGGTCGGTTCGTGCGGCCCTGGTACCATTGCTGCATACTGGGCCGGCCTCACAGTAGAGGATCAATTGGTCTAGGTTTGTGGCTGCCCCCGTGAGGATAATCGTTGCATTCAACACAGATGATTCTCATGTTGAGTGGCATCTCTGGCATGAAACTCCTCCAGTGCTTACTGAAATCCCGCTCACGCCAGCTTTTTGCCGGATGATGGTGAAGCTCCCATTGCCATCCCCTTCCATCTCGATCCAACGGCTCCCGGCACCAGGGCCATGCGCACCTTCCTTCCTGAGCTTCAAACAGAAAGTCTATGAGTTCGTCCTCGTTCATGTGGCTTTTTGTCCTTGCATTTATCGCGGCTTGCATGGGTACAGCACGAAGGTGTGGGAACAGGCTGGAAAGCCTGTTCTACTGGCTGGCGGCAAGAAAATCGAATTCCTCCAGATTCAAACGTTGCAGTGTAGACTTGAGCGGTTTGCCCGTCTTCGGGTCCCAGCCGCATTCTTTGTAGAAATCCAGGAACAGGTCGGGCAGCCACTTGGCCACGCCGAAGCCCTTGAAGGGTCCGTCGGGCAGGGGCTCCAGGAACCGCTGGCCGATGTTGGTCATGTCCTCTTCGGGCGTCCAGCCGTGGCGGATATGGAAGATGTGCTCCATCTGCCAGGTGCGGTCGCCCATGGCCATGACCTCGTCTTTCGTAACATCCCAGCCGGTTATGGCCGCCAGGGCCTCGACGGTGTGATTGACGGTAACTCCGGACTCGCCGAACCAGCAAACTCCGGCGCAGCCGCTGGCGATGCGGAAAAGCCCGCCAACAAAGGACTCCCTGGCTTTGCCTTCTTTCGACTCCTGGTTAAGCGTCCGCTGGGTATAGCCCAGCTCCGGCCAGGGGCCGATCTCGAAGCCCTGGAAGCGCGGCTTGCCGCCGCCGGTGGTGGTCATCTGTCCCAGCATCTGGGTGGTGTAGGGCCGCCAGTCGTGCAGCGCCGGCGCCCCGCCCTTGATATGGACGACCATCTTCTTGGCTTCGGGACCGATGGCTTCGGCCAGGTCCTTCGGCCCTTCGGCGAGAAGCCTACCCAGCCAGCCCTCTTTTTTAGCGGTCATGTGGACCAGTTTCTCGGCCACCGCCACGTCCCCCCACTTCAACTCCAGGCCATCGGTCTGGCTCTTGGTGATCAGGCCCTTTTCGTAGGCTTCGAAGGCCAGGCCGGCCCCGCAGCCAAAATGGCAGCCGTCGATTCCCGCTCGGTTGATGACATCGGCCAGGTAATAGACATCGGGACCGCCTATGCCCAGGGTATAGAATGCTTCCAGTTGCTCGCTGCCGCCATTGACGGTAGCCTTGTAGCCGGCATGTTTGCCGGTGGTTATCCTGACGTCATACGGGCACTGGCGGTTGCACTCGTAGCACGGCCGCGGGGTGTATTCCTGCTGGTTGAGCTCCTTCGTTACCTCGGGAAAGACGCTGGTCTGGAAATTCTTGTGAACGATGGTCTTGAGCACATCGGGATATCCTGCGCCGAATCTGTCCTGCGGGTAGTTGTAGACCTTCATCTTGCCCCGCCACTGGTTGCCCGCCTCGGTGAGCTTCTCCATGTTCTTCACCGGGACTTTTCGAGAGCCGAAAACCCCGATGGCTTTGAGCTTCTTCGAACCGAAGACGGCGCCCGCGCCGTGAGAACAGGAGTGGTTGGGTCCGGTGGCCGCCAGGGCCGAAGGCACCATGTTTTCCCCCGCCGGTCCGATGCTCATGACCTCGGCCCCGGGTTCGCCCGTCTCCTTGCGGATGATGTCCTGGGTCTCGTAGGCGTCCTTCCCCCAGACCCCGCTGCCGTCACGGATCTCCGCCCGGCCATTCTTGATCCAGAGATAGACGGGCTTCTCCGAGACGCCGTTGAAGATGATGCCGTCGTAGCCGGCGAACTTCAACTGGCTGCCGAAATAGCCGGCCGCGATCCCGCTGGTGATGGCCCCCACGCTGCCGTCAAGAAAACGGGTGATGTTGTTGAAAGCGGTCACGGTCACCACCGTCCCCGCCGGAGTCTTGCCGTTGCCGGTGAGAGGCCCGGCCATGACCACCAGCGGGTTTTCCGGGTCCAGCGGGTTCGCCCCCGAAGGCAGTTCGTGCAGAATGATGAGCTGGGCCAGTCCCTGGCCCCCCATGTATTGCCGCAGTATCCGGTCCTCGGGCAGGTTCAGGTCGGTCAGTTTGCCGGAACTGAGGTCCACCCGCAGGACCTTGCCCATGTAGCCGCCGGGGATGGGTGTAGACCTCCTCTTAGGGAAGATTGACTCTTGCTTCAGGAACGCTTCGAAACCCTTTTCTTGACGCAAATGAATCCTCCTGCTTAACTAAGTTCCAAATTCCAGGTACCAAGTTTCAAGTAAATTCCAAATTCCAAGCGCCAAATTCGAAACAAATTCCAATTCCCAAATTCAAAAAGCCCGTCCATCCTCGGGTATTGCGTCATTGGAGACCTTGAAAATTGCCAGGACAATGTCACCCTGAGCCGGAGTCCTGAGTGCAGCGAAGGAGAAGTCGAAGGGTCTTTCGCCCCGCGCCCACCCCAAAAGAACTTGTCCTGAGCGGAGCGAAGGATTCTTCGACTACGCTCGCTACGCTCGCTTCGCTCAGAGTTTGTGAATTTATTGAAAGCCCAGATACAAAACTAATTGTTTGCCAGATAGGGCCTGACCAATTTCTTCACAAGCTCTCAGAATGACAG
>JACQUA010000115.1 GCA_016210565.1 Chloroflexota bacterium | reverse complement strand
GGCACAAAGAATACGGAGACACTGAGATAAGTATGGTGTTGTTTTGCCACGCCCCCTGTCAAGGATCCCTTTGTGCGCTTCGTATCTTTGTGTGAGACTATTGCTCATTATTTAGTGCGTTTGTGTTAATGAGCGAACGGGCAAGATGCCCATTCTACCGGTTTTGAGACAGGCCGAGGCCTGGTACCGGGTCAGACTGTCAGGGCGCCCCCAGCCGGGTCTTCCACTGTTTCTCCAGGCCGTCGATATCGAAACCGTAGACCTTCTTCAGGGCGTTGTCGTTGGTGCTGCCGTCTGTGAAGACCTCCAGGAGCTGCTGCATCTTTTCCCAGCCGTAGTTATCGACGAGATAGGTTACCAGGCTATTGCTCTCGGCATAGGCCAAGTAGGCCTGGCTGGAATCGGCGGGGAAATTACCGCCCAGGCTGCGCACCGAAATGAGCTTGCCGTCCTTGATCGCTTGGTTCAGGATTTCCCGGAGATACGAGGGCATTTCGCCCTCGACGTACTCGGCCAGTCCTTCGTTCAACCAGGTGGGCAAATGCCCGAAGGGCCCGAAGACGGCTTCCCCGACCCGCAGGTGCGTGATCTCATGGGCCAGGCTGGTCTTGGCCCAGTCCAGATTGTTTGCATTGACCGCCGCGAGAACAATGTTGTGATCGGGAAAGGCCACCGCCCCGGTCCACTGCTGAGGGAAAAGGAAGGCGCTTTTGACCTGCTCCGAGTCATTGTAAACGTAGACCCGGGGCTTCCTCTCTGTGGGAATGTCTAGCCGGAGTTTGAGCCGGGCGAGATTCGCCTCCAGCCCGGCGGTCAGGTCTTTCATCAACGTGGCCGGCTGATTCAGATAGTACATATCCATGCCGGCCGATGCCCAGACCTGCCAGGAGAACCGGCTGTCCTCCCAGTAGACGGACTGCCGGGGCGTCGTATAGGTCCCGCCGGCGGCGTCGGTGATGTGCCACTGCCACCAGATGCGTGCGCCCGGCGGGATCGAATAGGTCTTTTTCATTTCCCAGGAGTAGCTCGTATTTATGCGCGTCTCCCTTCCGTACTGGGGTTCCACGCGGGTCGCCTCGCTGGACAGGGAACGCTTGTTGGTGCCGTATTCCAGGAAGATGCTCTTGACCGCCAAAGCGCTGGCGCCTTCGATAACGAAGGTGATCTTATTGGGGAAGTCCGGGGCTGTCCGGTTGCCGGCGACTCTGACATCGGCGGCCCTGGGCGCCGGGATGGTTACTGGAACGGGTGAAGAAGTGGGAACGGGCGTAGCTTGCGGGGGTGGCGGCGATGGCGTGGGCGAAGGCGGCGGGGCCTCGGTTAGCTGTGGCGTGGGGGTCGCGATGGGTGTGGCAGCGGCCGGGGGGGCCGGCGAGACCGGGCGTGGTGCTGCGGTCGGCGCGACGGTAGGCGCCGGAGACGGCGACGGCGAATGCACCGCGACCGGCGTCGGGGACACTGCTGGCAACGCTGCCGCCGCCGGCGGCGACGACGGCGCGACAGTCGCCCCCGGCGGGCCCGGTCCGCGGTCGCACCCGACGAGCCCCCAGCCCACCGCCAGGATGAGCAGCCCTTCAATAATCCAGCGGACCAGTATAGCAGGCTTCAATTCCGGTTCCTTTGCACAAAACGTCATGCTGTCACCCTGATTTCCGCAGGCTGGGCACCATCAGGGCGATGATGAGTATTGACGATACCTGAAGGGCTGCATTGACTGTGGCAGCAGCAGGGGCGCCAAAGTGACTGGCCATCGACCCCGCCATCAGGCTTCCCAGGGAATTTGGCAACACCGCTAATGAACGGACTCCCATTACGCGTCCCCGCATTTCGTTAGGGGTTAGCGACATTAGCAAAGCTGCCATCGTTGTCATGCTGATGGCCTCCGCCATTCCCACGAAGCCCATGAGCACCAGAGACAACGAAAACCAGGGCGACATGGAAAACGCCCAGGCGGCAACGCCCGCTGCCGCAGAGGCGGCAAGGCACAGCCAGGCCTTGTGCCGAAAGTCCGCAAGGTAGGCTACTGTGGCTGCCCCCACCAGCGCCCCCGAACCCGACGCCGCCAGAAGGAAGCCATAACCGGCAGCGCCAACGTGAAGCACTTTGTCAGCAAAAACCGGGATCAACGCATAGCGCAAAGGAAACTGGAAAAGGTTGAACGCAATTGCCATGCCAAGCAAGCCAAAGATGGGCCGGTTGCTCAAGACGTAGCGCGCACCCCCTTTCAACCTGCTGGAGATCGAGCCCTCGGCCGCCTTTTCCCTTGTCCCCGCGCCTCGAATAATATTCAGCGCCACTACATTCAAGGCGTAGCTACCGGCGAGGACCCAACTGACCCCGTGCACGCCGATAACGTTCACCAACGGCCCCGCAATCGCCGGACCGAGGACTGCGGTCACATCGATTGCCACTGCGTTGAGAGCGACGGCATTGGTCAGGGTGCGGTTCTCAACAAGGTCACTGGTGAAAGCGAATCGCAGCGGCATGTCGAAACCATGCGCCACACCGGCTACCAGCGCAATCACCGTTACGTGCCAGAACTGGACCAGACCCGTGGTGACAAGAAGGGCCAGGGCGAGACTATACAGCACACTCGTTGAGCTTATAATCAGAAGTAGATTGCGCCGATCATACTTATCAGCAAGCGCCCCGAAAATAGGCCCAAGCCCATAACCAACCCACCTGCAGGCCATAACCACACCAACCTGGAATGGAGAACCGGTCATCTCCAGCACCAGCCATCCGAGCACCACGGTCTCCGCCCACTTGCCGGCGGAGCCAAGCATCGTAGCTATCCAGAAATAGCGGAAATTCCGATAGCTGAAAGCTGCCAGGAAAGACTGCCGCCTGTTACTTGACATGGGCCTCATTGCCAGGAAAATAACCGGGTGGCGCAGTGCGTCGCTGCCTGCGCGCGGTTGTTTTCATCCTTGATGGTGCCTGGGCAGCCAAGCATGTAGGATTGCTACGAGAATGGTGGCACAGGCGTCCCCGCCTGTGAGCCGTGATCTTCATTCTTCCTGGCGCCTGTTCTACCAGGCATGAAAGATTCATTCCTGGTTGCGGCCCCGGAGAACAAATGTAGACTGACGTGTGGACCGTGGGAAATAGCTCATATAGCGAACCTAAGTTCTATAATAGGGCAGAGTTCAATGCCAATTTGTAGCACAAATAGCGCCGTTCAAGCCAAACCGGAACTCCGGCTCATGCCCAGGTTGGCAAACCCAGGGCGGGGCATTCACAAGGTCTCCCCCTGCATGAGGCTCGCCGAAGCGAGCCGCAGGGGAGAGACCTTTTTCTTGACCTTCGGCTGGGCGTCTTGGCTGAATAGGGTTGGTTTCAGAGTCCTGTACTTGACCTTTTCGCGGTCCCGGAATGTGTCGGTGGTCATGGGATTCCTTCCTTTCCTCAATGCGGACTTATGGACAGGTCTTTCCAGTGATTGACGGAAATGGGGTAGACCTTCAGACCCCTGACGTACGGTTTCGACAGAATGTAGGCGTTCTCGCTCTGGTAGAAGGGGACCGCCGGAAGGTCGTTCAAGACCAGCTTTTCGATATCCTGGTATTTCTGCGCCCGCTTGCCGGCGTCGGGCTCGACCGCCGCTTCCTTGAGCGCGGCATCCACGGCCGGGCTGGAGTAGGCGAAGTAGTTCTCCTGGCTCTGGCTCTGGAACAGGACCTCCAGGAAATCCTGCGGGTCAAGGTAGTCAGCCCCCCAGCCCCTGACGAAAAGCTGGAACTCGCGGTTGTGACTGCGCTCGTAATACTCTTTGAGCTCCTTGACGACCTCCACTCGGACATCCACCCCCAGGTTCTGCTTCCACATGCCGATCATGGCTTCGTGATGCGGCCACGCGCCGGCGTAGACGTACAAGGCCACGGGCGGCAGTCTCCCCGCGTATTTCGACGCGGCAAGAAGCTGTTTGGCCTGGGCCGGGTCGAAAGCCAAAGGTTTGAGGTCCGGGTTGTGCCCGGGGATGCCCGGAGGCACGTAACCGGCGGCGCGGTCGGCGATCCCTTTCAGGGAGACTTCCAGTATCTTGTTCATATCCAGCGCCAGGGCGAAAGCCTTGCGCACGTCGACGTCATCGAACGGCGGTTTCGTTACGTTGAACCCGACATAGGTCGTGTTGATCTCCTTGCCCGAGAGCAGTTCCCGGTTCAGCGGGTTCGCCTTGTCCAACACCCGGTCCACGTCGAACAGGCCGACCTGGTCCATGTCTATCTCGCCGCGTTCGTACATCAGCATGGGATTGCCGGCGTAGATGCGGAACACCACGTTTTTCAAAAGGACCGGCTGAAAGTAATTGTCATTGCGCTCTAGAATGAGCAGGTCGTCTTTCTTCCACTGCTTCACCTTGAACGGTCCCGTGCCGTTGGGCGTCCCGGTCCAGTTCATGCCCCTGGCGACATTGGCCCGGTCCACGATGAAAGCGGCGGGCTGCGACAGTTTTCCCAGGAAGTACGGTTTGGGGCCGTCAATGGTAACCTGCAATGTGCGGTCATCGATGACTTTGACGCCGGTCATTTCCGTGGCTTTCCCCGAGAGCACCTCCGGGGCGCCCACGATATCGCCCAGGTAGGTGGCTGCCTTGCGCGACTTCGTCTCCGGATTGGCGGCGCGCTCCCACGAGTATTTGACGTCGGCGGCGGTTACAGGTCTGCTGTTCTGGAATTTGGCGCCGTCCCGGATGTGGAAGGTATACGTCTTGCCGTCCGGGCTGACTTCCCATCTATCGGCGATATCTCCGGTCGCCTTCAGGTCCGGCCCGATCTTGACCAGGCCGTTGAAAATAGCCCCGATAATACCGGCCGCGCCTTCTTCGGTGAGGGCCGGGTCCAGGGTGACGATGTCGCCCGCGTAGACGAACCAGGAGTCCTGGCGCGAAACGCCGAAGGGCCTGGGTTCGACAAAGGCGAAGGAACGGACAATTTGGTCTATGGCGCTTTGATTGGCCGCGAAGTCGGCCTCCCTCGCCACAAAGGCAAGGTCCCAGGCCTGCGAGCCTCGCACCATGGCGACGTTACGCATTTGCACCGTAACGCCGCCCTGAACGAAGGTGAAGACCGAATCGTAGGCCTGCTGGCCGCCGGCAAGCGCGATATCTTGCTGGGAGACTATCTTGAAGGAGGCTGTCTGCTGTTTGATGGAGTCCAGAAGCGAGGCGGTGTACTCTTTTGCCGTCATGTCTTTGGACAGGGGACTCGCCTGGACGAATCCATTGACCCCTGCGGTTCTTGCCGGGGGACTGTTAAACTTGAGAAACACCGGAGCGGCGCCCGTTTCAATCCCGTCCCACCCGGAAGGCAGCGTCACCGCATAGCCGTGAATGCTGTCGGTGTAGGCCCCCGCGGCCACGACCGGCGGTTTGAAACTGGCGAAGAAGGCGTCAAAGACCGGCTTGTTGCTTGCCCAGACGGCGTTCCCCGCCTGGGCGATAACTTCAAAGCCGTACCTGCCGCGTTTGATTAGCAACTGGGTGACGGTGATTCCTGTTCCGTCACGAGCCGTCATTGAAAAGTCCTGTTGATAGCTATAGAGAGCGCCGTCCCTGCGGACCTCTTTCTGGGAGGTCATCTCAACTCCAGTCGTCCGAACAACCTGGTCAGCGACCAGCCTGGCGAAATCCGCCGGCGTCATGCCGGCATCCAGAATGTCAGTGGCAACTAAAAGGGAAAGTCCGGATCGTCCCACTTCCACAAGGCCGGGGTCATCTCCGTCCAGCGACCAGTCGCTCGGGTAGTCGAAGGAGTAGCCGAATCGAGGGCTGGCATACGTCTTCGTGGCTGTCACAGTGAGTTCGGCGGCCTTCCCGGCGAGCTTGATGGGATAGGACCCGGCAACGTCGCGCGCCAGGGTGAAAGAGACCCTGGCGGTCGCTCCTGGATCCAGCGTCACAGTCTGGGAATCGACGTCGACTCCGTTGATGTTCAGCACGGCGGGCGGGCTGCCGCTGACGTCCCCGGCGTTGGTCACTTCAGCTTCAACCGTAGCGTCCTGCCCGGGGAAGACGAGGGGCGGAGTGACTCTCAGGGAGGTCGCCTGCAGTTGCGCTCCCTTGAACACTCTGACATCTTTTTTAAGCCCACCCACCTCCAGCGTATGACCGCCGGCAACGTCCAGCGAAGGTGTTAAGACCAGTTTTTGGGTTGCCCCCGCTGCTACTTTCACTTCGCTGGTTGGCAGCTCTTTTCCGTCGAGGGTCAACCTGGCGGTGTAAGTGCCATCGGTTTCACCGGTGTTCTTGATCTCGACACTGACGGTCACCTGTTTGCCCGCCGTGATCTCCGGGGGCGACACCTCCAGTGAAACGACCTGGAATGCGGCTGGCCTGGGGGTGGGGGTTGGGGGTGGTGGGG
>JACQUA010000127.1 GCA_016210565.1 Chloroflexota bacterium | reverse complement strand
GTGGGAGATCAATTTCAGCTTCCACCCACTAGGTGTCTTGAATGACTCAACCTGGATCATAACGCCCCCTACCAATCATCGAGGGGGAGAAGTGTTACCCATGTCCTCGGTCTAAAGTGTTACCGATGTTCGGTCTTGACAAGACGCCCTTTTTCAAAGGGGGAGAACATTCGTCTTACCGCGTTACCGGGGCCTGAAACTGGCTATGGCTCCTTTGTCCCAGTTCATGGAAATCGTCATTGTCAGGGCGGACCCGGTGATACCCTGCCCTCCCCCGTAACCTTCGAACTCCCACCCAGCCGCGGGAGTTGCGGTCAGGATAACCTCAGCGCCTTCATCATACATGCCGGAGGTCGGTTGCACGGTACCGGCGCCTGCGGGCTGGACGACGATGTTGAGCGTGAATTGCCGGGCGAACTTGGCGGTTATGTTCTTGTCAGCGTCCATGGTAACGGTGACGGTGGGACCGGACCCGCTGGCATCGCCTGACCAGCCCACGAAGCGCCAGTTACCTACGGGGGAGGTTCTGGCCGTCAAGGTTACCACGGTACCCCCATCATGCCGGGAACCCGCGGGAGTGGCATCGACGAAGCCGGCGGGGTCCACTTTGACATTCAAGGCGTATTCCGCTTTGACGAACTCAGCGCCGATTCTCTTCTCACGGTCTACCGTGATTATCACGGGGTTCTCGGTACCCGCGGCATCACCCGTCCAGGACTTGAAGCTGAAGCCTGTGCCGGGCACCGCCCTTGCCGTGACTTTCGAACCGTGGTCGAAGGACTTCCAATCGGGGGTAAGGGCGATGGTCCCCCCTGTCGGGGGATTCACCGTTACCGGGAAGCTGAGCTTGGCGAAGTCCGCTTGAACGGTCTTGTTCCCGTCCATCGTCACGAACACAGAATTGGAGGTCCCGGAAGCGTCTCCTGTCCAGCCGTTGAACTTGCTGCCCGCGCCGGCGAGGGCGTACAGGCTGATGGTGGTGCCTGTTTCGTAGCGGTTGTCCGGGGCTTTGGGATCGATGGTCACCGTGCCGAAGTCGGGGTTGCTTAGCTTGAGGGTAAGGGTGAAGGTTGTCGGAGCGGGGGGTGGCGTGGGCGCAGCGGGAACCGGTGTCGGGGTGGCCGGGGCAGGCGTGGGCGCGGCCGGCGGGGGTGATGTAGGTGGCGGTGGTGGCGGGGGGGCCGGGGTCGTGGTCTCCGGGGCAGGCGGTTCAGTGGAAACCGGCGCCGGGGGAGCTGTCACGCGCGGCTCCGGGGTCCGTGTTTTCGGCTCGTCGAAGATCGATGGCGTGGGCGTCTCGAAAATACTCTTGCCTGATACTGCTGCCTTGTCGCTGCCACAACCAACCGCCATTACCGTGCTCGCCACCACAAACAGCGATAGAAGCGCGGCTATAGACTGGATGTATCGTTTGTTCATTTGATGGTCTCCGGTTCAGCCTCTAATGCTTCATTGCCAGGGTTCCGTTGAAAGATTCTTCGCTTCGCTCAGAATGACAGATCTCGGCGGCTGTCACCCTGACCCCCGACTTGATCGGGGGCGAAGGGTCTTTTCCCATCACTGCGCTCTCTTCTGCAAGCAAGCACTGGTACCATACTTAATATAACGCTCAAGACCGCGTCTGAGCAAGGACGTAATGCTGACATTCTAAAGGTTGTTGGAGCGATTAGTCAAACTTGCCGCTGCCGCACCAGGCGACGAAGTTGGGCGCCAGGGAGGGGTTGGCGGCGAAGTGTACGTGGATGTAGGAAGCGAGAACGTTTCCGATACGGTAGCCTTCAGGTCTGGATTCGGGATGGATGATATCCCAGGCCGGGGTGGAAGGGCCCGGCGTAGAAAGGCGGGAATAGTGGAATTCGTGGCCCCTGATGGTGACGCCTTCTTTGACCAGAGGGTTACTGCCGTGGGCCTTGAGTTCCACGTATCCCAGCTTGAGCCGTTTTTCCAGCATGCTGGACCAGCCCGGTATCAACCCTGCCATCGGCCAGCGGCGGCCCTGCAAGTCCACGATTCCTTCCGCCAGGTACATCAGCCCGCCGCACTCGCCATAGATCACCATGCCATTGCTTCCCGCCAGGTGGACGGCCCGGAGCATCGGCCCGTTCTCGGATAGCTGCCGGGCGTAGATTTCGGGGAAGCCGCCCCCGAGGTAGATTCCCCGGATTCCCTGCGGCAGTTCGCGGTCATGCAACGGGCTGAAGTACACCAGGTCGCCGCCGTGGGCTTCCAGGAGGTCCAGGCTGTCCTGGTAGTAAAAGCTGAAGGCCTCGTCCCGGGCGACGGCTATGCTTACCCGGTCCCTGGAAGCGGGTACAGGGAAGACAGCGGCTGCGCCGCCCCGCAGGGGCGGCGCAGCCGCCCCTATTTGCTGCACCGCCTTAAGATCAATGCTCCCCTCAATCTCGGGAACGATCCGTTCCAGGAACTCTGCCGGTTTCTCCTGCTCCGCCGCCGGTACCAGGCCGAGGTGCCGTTCCGGTAGTTCCAACCCCGGCGCCCTGTACAGGCTGCCCAGCACCGGCAGTCCGGTCTTCTGTTCGATGGCCTCCTTGACCCAGCTATAATGGCGGAGGCTCCCCGCTTTGTTGAGGATGACTCCCCGGATATCGACACGCGGGTCGAAGTGGAGGCAGCCCAGCACTATCGCGGCGGCGCTCCGGCTGGCGCGGCTGATATCCAGCGCCAGCACCACCGGCGACTGAAGGATTCTCGCTACTTCGGCGGTGCTACCGCTGTCATCCACGCCGCCGTGACCGTCGAAGAGGCCCATTACCCCTTCGATGATGCTGATATTAGCCCTCGACGCGTTGCGGACGAAAAGCTCGTGGACGGTCTCGTGACCCAGCATCCAGCTATCCAGATTGCGCGCGGCGAGGCCCGTGGCCAGGGTATGATAGCCGGGATCAATGTAGTCGGGCCCCACTTTGAAGCCCTGGACTCTCAAGCCGCGTTTGCGGAACGCGGCCATAAGCCCGGTAGCAATGGTGGTCTTGCCGCAACCGGAACTGATGCCCGCCACCACGAGGCGGGGAATGGTGAGGGATTCTACGTCTGACATATTGCCAGAGGAATCTAAAATGACGAAGTCCGAATGACGAGTCAATGACGAAGTCCGAATGACGAATGACCAACCATTGTCAGATGTCAACGAACTCATTTGAGAATTCGAATTTCGAACATTGATTCGTCATTCGAATTTCGTCATTCGTCATTTGCTCTGAAAATAGGCTGTCACCCTGAGTGAAGTCGAAGGGTCTTTCGTCCCGCGCCCCGCCCGGAAAGATTCTTCGACTACGCTCGCTGCGCTCGCTTCGCTCAGAATGACATTTTCATCCTTCATGGTGCGCCATCGGCGCATGGGGGATTGTTTGGTCATTCGTCATTTTCGCCAGTGCGTTCTCATTCAAGATACGGTAAATACGGTCGATATCGAGGCTCTGCCGGAGTTCCGCTGCCAGGCGGTCATACAGCGCTTCGCCGACCAGGAATGGCTTGCGTTCGACCTGAGGTAGCCCGTGATGCTGGCGCAGTCCGCTGAGAAAGGCCCCGCGAAAGACATCATCGTCAAACAACCCATGGATATAGGTGCCGAATACCATTCCGTCACGAGAGATGGCGCCATCGGGATGAGCCAGCCCGGCTTCTGGGCCGCCAAGCACTGTGAACGGGGCCGTTGCTCTTTTGTTACGGCTGAGTCCCATGTGAATTTCATAACCCCCGAACTCGATCCCCTCCATCGCCGCCAGAAGGCCTTTTCCCACTGCCACCCGGGCTCGTGCCTGCCGGTTAGTTTTCTCAAAAGCGAAGGTTGTGGTAACGTCCAGCAGGCCCAGGCCCAGCGCCTCGGTTTCGTCCGATTCGACGCGGCCGGTGTCGCATATTCTCCGGCCCAGCATCTGAAAACCGCCGCAAATACCCACCACCGGGGTCCCCCTTCTGGCGCAGTTGACTATCTCTGCGGCCAGGCCGGATCGCCGGAGCGCTTTCAGGTCGGCGACGGTCGTTTTGCTGCCGGGGAGGATTATGAGGTGAGGCCGGCCAAGCTCTGAGGGTGACTCGACATAATCCAGGTCTACTCCTTCCTCTTGCTGCAGCGATTCAAAGTCCGTGGAGTTTGAGATGCGAGGCAGGCGGATGACGGCGATGCGCAGGCTCTGGGGGGCCGGCGACCTTTTCACGTTGCTGTGGACAGAATCTTCTTCGGGAACGATGAAGCCACGGAAATAGGGGACTACGCCGAGGACCGGCAGACCGGTCAGGTGTTCCAGTTGCCGCAGTCCCGGTTGCAGGATTCCGATGTCGCCCCTGAATTTGTTGATGATAAAGCCCTTGACCAGGGCCTTTTCTGCCGGCTCCAGCAGGGCGAGAGTGCCAACCAGCGAGGCGAAGACGCCGCCCTTATCGATGTCGCCCACCAGGAGTACCGGCGCCCGGGCTTGCAGGGCGATTCTCATGTTGACGATTTCACGTTCGCGGAGGTTTATCTCCGCGGGACTGCCGGCGCCTTCGATCACGACTACCTCGTAGCTGTCCCGTAGCCGCGCCAGGGCTTTCAGAGCCACGCGGAGCAGGGCCGGGGTGTGACGGTAGTACTCCGCAGCCTTGATGGTCATGGCCGGTTTGCCCATGACCACCACTTGGGAGCGGGAGTCGGCTTCGGGCTTGAGGAGCACCGGGTTCATATCCACGTGGGGGTCGATCCCGGCCGCCTGCGCCTGCACTACCTGCGCCCGGCCCATCTCCTTGCCCTCCCGCGTGACGAAGGAGTTCAGAGCCATATTCTGGGACTTGTAAGGGGCGACCTGACAACCATCCTGGTGGAAAATGCGACAAAGCCCGGCGACGATGACGCTTTTGCCCACGGACGAACCCGTGCCCTGGACCATCAAGACTTTAGCTGTCATCACCACTCCGTATCACAGGCCTCCGTGCCTGTGGGCCACTGCTTTCATCCCCGGCGCCGCTTATCAGGTTCATCAGGTTCATAAGGTTTGTAAAGTTAGAAGGTTAAGAGGTTAGAAGGTCCGTTGAGTTCCTTGGGTTATTGAGTTATTGAGTTCCCCGCCCCGGCGGGCTGCCGGCTGCGCTCTCGCTGCTGACTACTGACCACCGTCTGCTGTCTGCTGTCTGCTGTCTACTCGCTACTTGCTACTGCTACTCTTTCCTACTTATTCCTACTATTCCTACTCTTCCTACCCTTGCTACTCGCTACTTGCTACTTGCTACTTGCTACTTGATCCTCACCGGTATCCCCGCTGCCATCATGTAGACTTCGCCCGCCCGTTTGGCTATCGCCTGGTTGGCTTCTCCCAGGAGGTCGCGGTAGAGCCGCCCCAGGGGGTTGGGGGGGACCAGCCCCAAGCCCACTTCGTTGGAGACGATGATGAAGGTGGCATCCACCCGGTCGAGGCATTTCAGCAGACCGTTGATTTCGCGTGTCACCTGGCGGTGGGCGCCGGCGCGGTCCGGATTGTCCGCGTCCCCGGCGGTGGTGATACGGTTGGAAATCAGAAGCGTCAGGCAGTCCACCACGATGGCCCGGGCCTCGCCTGCCTCCTTAACGATGCGGTCGCCGATGTTTCGGCTCGCTTCAAGGGTGCGCCATGACTTGGGCCGGTTCTTCCGGTGACTGGCGATGCGTTCGGCCATCTCCTCGTCGCCGGCTTCGGCGGTGGCCACGAAGAGCACCCCGCCGGCAAGACCTTTCGCCAATTTCTGGGCAAAGGCGCTCTTGCCGCTCCGGCTCCCTCCGGTGATCAGGATGCAGCGGCGACTCAAGCCTTTTCCTCCAGATGATGGGCGTCGTTCAGGAGGCTGAGGACCGCGCCGGTCTCGAAGGTGTCCACAATGCTCAGCGAGGCGTTTGCCGTCCGGAACTGCCACCAGTGGTCGATGCCGACTCCCAGCAAGAGGCAGATCATCACTGCCACGGGTCCGCTATGTGCGACCACCGTGACCTTAGCGTCGCTGGCCTGCGCGCTGATCTCATTCAAGAAGATGCCTACCCGGTCGGCCAACTGGCGAATGCTCTCGCCGCCGGAAAAGGGATTAGCGCAGTCCACGCCGCGCCAGATTGAGATCGACCCGGGAAAGCGCTCGGATATCTGGTCGAAGGTCAATCCCTCGCAGTGTCCGAAATTGAGCTCCCGCAATTGCGGCCTGGCGGCCACTCCCAGTCCCGGGGCGGCGGCGATGGTTTCGGCGGTGTGGCAGGCCCGCTGGAGGTCGCTGGAAAATACAGCGGTAATCTCCTCACGCGCCAGACGAAGGGCGAGCTTTCCGGCCTGGCGGCGGCCCTCTTCGTTCAGGGGGACGTCGCTGAAGCCCTGATAGCGGCCGGTGCCGTTCCAGACCGTGTTGCCGTGCCTTACCAAAAATACTCTGGCCAAGAATCACCCCTAGTGCTACCCTAGGAGCAACCTCACGCTGAAGTAGACCAGGGTGAACAGCAGGACGCCGGCCTCGCTCAGTTCAGTGATCGCTCCGTAGTTGTCGCCCGTCAGACCCCCAAGTCGCTTCCGCACGAAGTAGGCCACAGCGCTGACCATCAATGACAGCAGGACCATGAGGACCAGGGCAAGCAGCAGCACCTCGGTGATGACATAGCCCGGTACCAGACCGACGCCGATGGCGATGGCGAGGGTGATAACGGTGGCCACGAGAAAGCCCGGCCACCGCGCATACTGTTTGAACTCGAAGCCGGTCCCTTCTTTCCTGGCTGCAGGGAAGTTAACAATGGCGTACACCGTTGCCCACCTGGCGAGGACCGGCATGAGCAGAAGAATGGGCAGCCGGTAGGCCGACAGCAGGCTATCGAAGGCGCCCATGAGAGGACCGGGGACGGTGGGGAAAGCGGTGAGAGCAACAAGCTTCGTCAGCAACAGGACGACGACGCCGACAACCCCGAAGGCCCCCACGCGCGTATCTTTCATGACGCCGAGCCGCTCCTCGGGCGTCCTGGCGGCAAAGACGCCGTCGCAGCTATCGATGAAACCGTCGAGATGCAAAGCGCCGGTAAGCAGTATGAGGACCGTCACCAGCGCCAGGTCTATGAGCAGGGCGGGAAAGCCCGCGATCGCGAGAAAAGTGAGCACGAGGTTGACGATGACCAGGATTAGCCCGAGGACCAGTCCGACCAGGGGGAAATAGGCGAGGGAACCGGCGCGGTCTTTCGGCTTTATCTCTTTCAGCCCCGGCGCCGGTATGATTGTTAGGAAACGTAGTGCCACTAGGAAACCCATGTTTGCTACCTCCTGATGTAATTTGCCAGGACCGCTATGCAGCAGGAATTATACCGCAAAAGAGGAGAAGAAAGAATGCAATGGCCGGTGGCGGGTTGCGAGCAGCCAGCCGGCGTAGGGTGGGTGAAGCGCCCCCACAGCCTACCCGGCTATGAAGCCGTGACTGGTTGGAGCGCGGAACCCACCACATCCCCACGCCACCCCTCCAAAGGTGGGTTACGCTCGCGGACCGCAGCCTGGCCGGCGCCGGCGTCTTGCAGGCTTTGTCCGAAGGGCGTTCTATGGCGTGAATGCTCGCTTCACCCACCCTACCTTTGCTTGCTACTTGCTACTTGCTACTTGCTACTTGCTACTTGCTGCTCGCCTCCGAGACCCCTGCTTCGCCGAAGGTGGCCATTTCCGCCAGGGTGCGAGTGGCGGCTTCGGCCAGCATCATTCCCAGCACGGCGCCGGTGCCCTCGCCCAGGCGCATTCCCAGTTCGAGCAGGGGCTTCAGCCCGAGGTGCTCCAGGAGTATCTTGTGACCGGCCTCGGCTGAAAGGTGGCTGGCAATCAGGTATTGCCGGACCGCCGGAGACAGCCCCACCGCGATGAGGGCGGCGGCGCCGGAAATAAACCCGTCTATGACCACAGGCACGCGGCGGGCCGCCGCCGCGAGAATGACGCCGGCCAGACCTCCGATTTCCAGGCCGCCCACTTTGGCCAGCACATCCATGGCGTCCTTCTTGTCCGGCTTGTTGACGGCGATGGCCTGCTTGATTACCATGACTTTGCGGGCCAGCCCCTGGTCGTCCAGACCGGTGCCCCGGCCCGTGGTCTTTTCTGCCGGTTCGCCGGTCATGACGGCGCAGATGGCGCTGCTGGCAGTGGTATTGCCGATTCCCATCTCGCCGGTAGCCACGATATCCAGTCCTCTGGCCCATTCGGTTTCGAGGATATCGATGCCGGTCTTGATTGCTTGCTCCGCCTGCTGAAGGGACATGGCGGGGCCCCGGGCCATGTTAGCCGTGCCCGGAGCGACCTTCCGCGCCACCAACTGCGGATCAGGAGGAAAGGGAGCGCGGGTGCCGATATCCACCACGGTAATCCTTGCCGGGGCGAGGCGCGCCAGAACGTTGATGCCGGCGCCGCCGCGGAGGAAGTTTTGAACCATCTGGGCGGTGACCTCCTGGGGATACGGGCTGACGCCTTCGGCCACCACCCCGTGGTCGGCTGCCATCACAATAACCGCTTGCCTTCCGGTTTTCGGCAGAGGCTGGGCCTTGATGCCCGCGATCAGGATAGATAGCTCTTCCAGCCTGCCCAGGCTTCCCAGCGGTTTGGTGAGTGTGTCCTGTCTTTGCCGGGCGGATTCCTGGGCGGCCGCGTCCAGCGGTCCGATGCGGTTTATTGTTTCTGCGATTTGCTTGTCCATTTACCTCCAGTGAGAGTTCCTTAAGTTGCTTGAGTTCGTTGAGTTATTGGGTTCGGATGAAGCCGTTGGCTATCGGCTATCGGCGAACCACTCCGGGGCGGGGAATCTTGAGTCTTGAATCTTGAATCTTGATTCTGCAATCTCTTACGCCCCGCGGGCCAGGACGCGTTTGCCGCCGCCCACCAGGCGGGCGCTGAACAGTATCTTTAACTCCGGTAGTTTCCGGGCCACGTATAATATCACGGCCTGCGTATCGGAGACCCTCCTGTCGAGCAGAATCCCTATTACCGTGCCGCTGTGCCCTACGTTCACTCCGGCAGCCCCCACCTCTTTCGCCACCGTGATGGCCTTTTCCAGGTGGGGCTTGAACAGAATGGACTGGTTGGCCACGGCGCTCAGGGTCGCTCCCCGGCCGATAAGCAGGGCGTCTCTCCTGGCCATCCCCTCCTGCACACTGGCGAAGGCGTCCCTGGTCAGGGGTTCCTGTCGCTTCAGGACATCCCTCCGGTCCACGGCGTTGAAGGCCAGGGTGTCGACTTGGCCGCCGCAGTCCAGGATGATGATGTCCAATGGGGGAGGCAACCCCAGGGGAATGACCAGCTTTCCTTCCCGGTGATCGAAAGCCACGATGCCCGGGAAGAATATACCGTCGCTGGGTTCCACCCCGACGGCGATTTCGGCCACTGAGGCTGCGTCAGCGGCGGCGCCGGTCGCCAGGCAGGCCGCTTCGATGGCCCCGGCGACGTCCGCGGTGCTGCTGGCCATCCCCTTGGAGAGCGGAATGGGCGAGTCTATGGTCAGCTCGACCCCCGCGGCGTTCTTGCCGGAACGGGCCAGGGTTTTCCGCAGCGCCTCGCGAGCCTTGGGACGGCTTTCCGGGGCCAGGAGGCCGGTATGCCTCCCGTCCACCTCCACTGATACCCGGGAGTAGATATCTACCGGGCAGGTGACGTGAAAGCAGACGCCGTCCATGATTCCCTGGACGAGTTCGCCGCACGACCCCGGCATGGCCACAGTGACGCGGGACATCAGTATTCGATCCCCGGCCGGGCGGAGGTGCCCTCGGTATAGGGGTGCTTGATCATCAGCATCTCGGTGACCAGGTCCGCCCGTCTCACAACCTCCGGCTGGGCATGGCGGCCGGTGAGGACGAGCTCCGTCTTTTCCGGTTTGGAGTCTATCAACTGCAAGACGTCGGCTTCGGTGACCAGGCCCATGTCCGCGGCGATGAAGATTTCGTCGAGGATAACCATGTCGTACCGGCCGCTGGACAGGCGTTCCCGGGCCAGGGATAGGGCCTGGTCCACGGCGGCCTTCAGCTCTTCCCTCGGTTGGACAAAGCAGTTGCCCTGGTTGGGCTGGAGGATCTCCAGGAACGGGCATTTCTTGACGAAGAAATGCTCTCCCGTATTGGAGTCGCCTTTGACGAACTGGACCATGACCACCTTGTGCCCCCGGCCGGCGGCCCGCAGGGCCTGCCCCAGCGCGGCCGTGGTCTTGCCTTTGCCGTCGCCGGTGTAGACCTGGACGAGACCTCGTCGGTTCAAGGAGTTGTTCATTCTCAGTTACCGTCCCAAATATTAGAGTTGGCTGTTAGCCCTCAGCTAACAGCTATCAGCTAACAGCTTACAGCCGTCGGCTGTCAGCCATCGGCGGACAGCTTCTGCATTAATATGGTCAGCATGCGCTTGATTTCTATCACCTGGTTGTTTAGTTCGAGATAGGCGTCTCTCTTCAAATATTGTAGATCGCTGGCCAGGAGCAAATGATACTCGGTTTCGTTAGCGCTGCGCAATGCAATCTCCAGGAACCTGGCGAACTCTCGCGATCCGTTACAGCCGCACCCTTCGGCGATGTTGGCCGGAATTGAAGAAGCGGCGCGGCGAAGCTGGCTGGACAACCCGTATATCTCCTCTTTCGGAAAATCACGAGTGGTCTTATATATGGATAACGCGGCTTGATGCGCCTTCTGCCAGACCTTCAGGTTTCTGAAACTTCTCATACGATCCCTCCTTTTCTATCTATGTCTCATTGCCGGAGTTCTAGCCGCAAGCTGTCTGCTGAACGCTGTGAGCCGTAAGCTGTAGGCTGTAAGCCGTCTGCTGTTAGCTGTTAGCTGGCTGCTACCTCCTTCAGCGCTTCGACCAACCTTTCGCAGTCCGGCAGCTTCAGGGCGGCCAGGCGCAGGTATTCCGGCAGGCCGAACGAGGCGCAGTCCCGCGCCAGGATGCCTTTCCTCAACAGCCTCCGGCGCAAAGTCGCGGCGTCGCCCACTTTGACCAGGAAGAAGTTGGTCTGCGAGGGCAACGGTTCAAAGCCGAATTTTGCCAGCTCCCGGAACAGGAAAGCACGGCTTTCCCGGATAGTCTCCTGTCCCCGCCGGAGATATTCTTCTTCTGCGAGCACGATTATCCCTGCTTTCTGGGCAATGGAGTTCACATTCCAGGGCGGGCAGACCCGCCGCAGGTTTGAAATTATCCCTTCACTGCCCAGGGCGTAGCCCAGGCGCAGCCCGGCCAGGCCGTAGTCTTTGGTCATGGAACGCAGGATCAGGATGTTGTCATGCTTATTGACGAGACTTTCCGATGGCCAGACGCCGTCCGTGAAGGCCACATAGGCTTCATCCAGCAAAAGCAAGCTATCTTGCAGGGATGAAAGTACCTCTTCTATTTCTTGGCGGAACATGTAGACGCCGGTGGGGTTATTCGGGTTACACAGGAAGATGCCTCTGGCGCGGTGTTGGCGGGCGGACGCGACGATTTCTCCGGGCATGACCGTGAAACGGGGCGGCTTAGCCACGATTTTCACGGGCTGGCCGCCGGCGATGAGGCAGGCCCTTTCGTACTCACCGAAGGTGGGGTCCACGATCAGTGCGGGGTCGCCGGGGGAGAAGTAGGCGAGGGCGGCGAGCCAGATCAGCTCGGAGGAGCCATTGCCGGCGATGACATTGTCCGGTCCCAGTCCGAGCTTCTGCGCCAGCGCCTTCCGGAGGTCGGTAGCCTGGGAGTCGGGGTAGACGTCGAAAGGTGCGGTGGCCAGTTTCCGCGCCAGGGATGGTGGGGGGCCGAGGGGGTTCAGGCCGACGCTGAAGTCGATCAGGGAGTCAGGGGAGATCCCCGACTGCCGAAGCTCGGTGAAGTCCGGCCCGCCGTGCACGGCGGGCCGGATCCGTTCCAGTCCCTTCCTAGGAACCAGGGCCAAAGCGAAATCCTCCAACTACAATAACAGTCGCCGACCAGACGATGGCCGCTGCCTTCATCAGGGCTATGGCGCCGTCGATGGCTTTCGGGGTGAGAGGTTGGCGGGCGTCGCCCAGCACGTAGTGACCCACTTTTTCGAGCTGCGCCTCCAGGGCGCCGGCGGCGGCGCTCATGGGCCAGCCGGCGTTCGGGCTTTCTGTCCTGCCGTGGTCCCGGAACATTACTCTCCAGGCTGCCTTCGCGTTGTGTTTCGTGAGATGCGCCGCCAGCACTATCAGAATACCGGTGAGGCGCGCCGGGACATAGTTTAGCACGTCGTCGAGCCGGGCGGCGAACTTTCCCAGGTATTCATAGCGCCCGTGGTAACCGATCATGGAATCCCAGGTGTTGGCCAAACGGTAGAGCAGCGCCCCGGGGACCCCGAAAACCAGGTAGTAAAAGAGCGGGGCGACGAAACCATCGCTGGTGTTTTCAGCCACCGATTCCACGGTAGCGGCGACCAGCAGCGGCTGGCTCAAACGGCTGACGTCCCGGCTGACCAGGGAACGCATCCGGGACCTGGCGGTCTCAATGTCGGCTCCCTGCAGCCGGTCCCTGATATCGCCGGCGCAGCGGGCTAGCTGCCGGAGAGACAAGCAGCTCTTCAGCAGATAGACGCCGGCAGCCACGTACAGCACCGGGTTGAAGGTCTTCAAGAACGCCAGTAACCAATAGGCCGGGAGGGTGAACAGGGCCAGGGAGAAGATGACGGCCAGGGTCCCGTAAAGGAATTGCCCGGCCCGGCCCCGGCGTGGGGCGGCCCTTTCCAGCAAGGCGATGAGTTTGCCGGCCCACACCACAGGGTGCAGGGGGGCAGGCGGCTCACCCAGGAGCCAGTCCAGGGCCAGGGCGCCCGCGAAGATAGCTAGCTCAAGCATCTGCAAACCAAACCCTAATAACGAAGCCCGAATGACGAATGACCAAACAATCACCCATGCGCGTCTGGCGCACAATGAGGGACGAAAATGGCGTACACTGTCATTCTGAGCGAAGCGAGCGTAGCGAGCGTAGTCGAAGAATCTTTCGGGGGGTGTGTCGGACGAAAGACCATTCGACTTCGCTCAGGGTGACATTTTCGGAGCAAATGACGAATGACGAAGTATGAATGATGGATTTGGCGGAAGAATTCAGAAGCCAGAAGGGGACCATCCGTTCCAACTTCTGGATTGTCGCGTTTCGTCATTTGGACTTTGAATTTCGTTTGGTCATTCGTCATACGGACCTGGTCCTTTGGTCCCGGTCTTGGGCGTGTCGGGGTCTGGCCAAAAAAAATCCCCTCGTCCGGCAGAACAAGGGGATTTGCACCTGGATAGGCCCTTCCCCCCTCCGCGGAGAGGCTGACAGGGTGAACCGGCAGGGGTGGCGTTCTGACTTCTCCCTCAGGGGAGTCACAGCAGCGGGACTGTGCCGGACTTGCACCGGCTTGCTGTCCACGATGCCCCTTCGCGGGGCGCCCTGCACCCTCTATATTCAATTATTTGCCATAGAATACCAGATTACCTTCCCCGAAGTCAATCAAGATTCCAACATTAGTCAGTTAACATTCAGATCGTGCAAAAAATGGAAAGAAAGAGATGGAACCATCCCGGTGCATCGGGAAACACTAATGACACTGAAATAATCTGCAAAGGGCTGAGACAGGGACTCTCGCACAGCGGATCGGACTCTCGCACAGCGGAGGGGATTGCTTCGTCCCGATTCGTCTGAAAGACTCACCGCGGACTCGCAATGACGACTGCTCATCCGTTTCAAGGCGCTATTCGACATCAAGGGTCTTTATGTCTGGCACTGCCATATCCTGTCCCACGAAGATAACGGGATGATGAGGCCGTTCGTGGTCAAGTAAAGAAAGTGAGTACGACAGGCTGGAAAGCCTGTCGGCCCCCCGGCTTTCTTCCATGGCGTCCGTTCTCCGGACAGGCTGGAAAGGGACAGGCTGGAAAGCCTGTCCTACCGGCAAACGGTTTCGCCGCAGAGGACGCTGAGGCTCGCAGAGGCTCGTGATTGACCCTGTGTTCCCCTCTTTGCGTTCCTTTGCGCCCTTTGCGGTGAAAGGTCTCCTCCTACTCCTCCTCTTCCTGCCCTTCCTCCTCTTCCCCTCACAACTTGCCTATTTCCCCCAAAATATATACAATCTCAGTTCATAACCAGAACAAAGCAAACAGGGAGGGCTATTATTCATGCGCTGCCGTGGAATTCGTGGCGCGACTACAGTTGAATCGAATACGGGCAAGGAAATCCTCGAGGCCACGAAGGAACTGCTGCGCCTGATGATCGATGCCAACAGCCTGGACAAGAACGAGATAGCCATCGCCGTCTTCACCACCACGGAAGACCTGAACGCCGAGTTCCCCGCCATGGCGGCCAGGCAAATTGGCTGGACGGAAGTCCCCCTTCTTTGCGCCAGGGAGATAAATGTGCCCGGCAGCTTGAAGAAATGCCTGCGCATTCTCCTGCTCGTGAACACGGAGAAATCTCCCGCGGAGATCGTCCACATTTACGTCAAGGGGGCCAAGGATCTGAGGAATGCCATCGAGACGAAATGACAAATGACGAAACTCGATACGCCCGGTACCACCCCGACTGGTCGGGGTGAGCCGATGGCGCTTGGTCGATGGGTCATTTGTTCACACCGAGACATAGAGGGCACAGAGAAACAAACATTCCGAACTGTAGCCGACAGCCAACAGCCGAAAGCTGATAGCTGGCAGCTTGTTTCCCAGGAGCACACCAGTGATCGTAATCATGAATCCCCAGTCAACAGAAAAAGAGATTGAAGCCATACTGGAACGGTTGAAACAGTTGGGCCTGGCCGGACACCTCTCCCGGGGTGTCGAGCGGACGGTGATCGGCGTCGTGGGGAAGGTCTTCCCGGAATTGAAGGATACCCTGGAGCTTCTGGCCGGCGTGGATGACGTGGTCCCCATCAGCCGGCCTTTTAAGCTTTCCTGCCGGGAGTTCTGTCCGGAGAACACCATTGTCAGAGTCGGCAACGTAGCCATCGGGGGAGACGATCTCGTGGTGATGGCCGGTCCCTGCGCCGTAGAGACGAGGCAGCAGCTCATGGACACGGCCCGTGCTGTAAAGGCCGCGGGAGCGAGCATTCTACGTGGCGGGGCCTTCAAACCCAGCACCTCCCCTTACCAGTTCCGCGGCCTCGGAGACGACGGCCTGAGGCTGCTGGCCGAGGCCCGGGAGGAGACCGGTCTTCCTGTTATCACGGAAGTCATGGCGCCCGGGGATGTGGAGCTGGTGGCCAGATATGCCGATATCCTTCAGGTAGGAGCCCGGAATATGCAGAACTTTATCCTGCTGGACGAGGTGGGCCGGACGGGGAAGCCGGTCATGCTGAAGCGTGGGATGTCGGCGACCATCCAGGAATGGCTGCTGTCCGCAGAGTACATCCTAGCGCAGGGCAACCGACAGTTGATACTGTGTGAGCGGGGCATCAGGACGTTCGAGACCTACACGCGGAACACCTTCGATTTGAGCGCCATCCCGGTGATTCAGAAACTGAGCCATCTGCCGGTCATCGCCGACCCGAGCCATGGCACCGGCAAGTGGTACCTGGTGTCTCCCATGGCCCGGGCCGCCGTGGCCGCCGGCGCCCATGGGTTGATGATCGAAGTCCATCCCACGCCGGACACGGCGCTGAAAGACGGCGCCCAGTCCCTGACCTTCGAGAACTTCGAAAAGCTGATGGCCGCGGTAAGCCCGGTGGCCGCGGCCGTGGGGAAGAAGATGGAAGGCCTGGCGCGAAGCGGTTAGAGGGTTAGCCAAACCGCGGGGGCAGACACGCGTGTCTGCCCGCACGGGCGAACACACCGGTCCGCCGCTACGGGGCACTCCGGGGCACGCGGCAGCGTGCCGCTACGGACTCAAGACTCAAGACTCTTTATCACGGCCTTCTGGATTTCGAGGAGTTGCCTGATCCCCTCCTGCCCCAGGGCCAACACCTGGTCGATGGTCTGTCTGCCGAAAGGCCTGGTTTCAGCGGTCCCCTGGACCTCGACAAACTCGCCCCGGCTGGTCATGACCAGGTTGAAGTCGGCTTCGGCGGTGCTGTCTTCCTCATAACAAAGGTCGAGCAGGACTTCCCCGTTCACCATCCCCACGCTCGTGGCCGCCACGGCCGCTTTCAGCGGCCAGTTCCGGATGGCCTCGCTCTTTAGCAGGAAACGCGCCGCCTGAAAAAGCGCGACATAGGACCCGGTTACCGCCGCCGTCCGCGTCCCGCCGTCGGCCTGGATGGCATCGCAGTCGACGATAAGAGTCCGCTCGCCCAGGCTCGGCAAATCGGCCACCGCCCTCAGCGAGCGGCCGATGAGACGCTGGATTTCATGGCTCCGGCCGCCCACTTTTCCGGCCACGGATTCGCGCTGGCTCCGCGTCAACGTGGAACGGGGAAGCATGGAATATTCCGCCGTGATCCACCCCGTCCCCTTTCCCCGCATGAAATTGGGTACCTTGTCTTCGATAGTAACCGAACAAAGGACCCTGGTCTTTCCCAGCTCGATCAGGGCCGAACCTTCGGCGAACTCCTGAAAACCCGGGATGATACGGACCGGGCGCAACTGGTTGTTGAGGCGACCGTCTATTCTAGGCATAGCACAAAGGAGATTCTAAGAGCCAAACTCCAAACTCCAAATAGCAAGGCTGTCAGTCATTGGCCATCGGCTGTCGGCAGTTGGCTATCGGCAGTCGGCGGTCGGGGAGCGGCGGCCTGATAGAGAAAGCCGACCGCCGACAGCGGACTGCTCATAGCTGACAGCTAATCACGGCTTGAGTTCTTTCTCGAGCTGGACGAATTTGCTGGCTTCGAAGCCCATTCCATCGAAAAAGGGCTTGAGGGCTGTGTCCCTGGGCATGACCCAGACATTCATTCGCGCCGCGCCTTTTTTCCGGCATTGCTCCTCAAAGGCCTTCACCAGCTTTACGCCGATGCCGTGTCCCTGCCAGTCAGGGTCCACTCCCAGGACCTCGATGGCGGCTCCTTTGGCGCCCGAGGGGAACAGCGTCAGTATCCTTCCCATGATAACTCCAACCACCTGATCCTGAGCGCGGGCAACATAGCTGATGCCTACTTGGCCGCCAACATAGTCGGTGACAGGATCGGAAAAACTGATGGCCCTCTTCGGCCCGCGGAGTTTGCGGTCTATCGCCAGCACCCCATCGATATCTTCCTCTCGCATCAATCTAATGGTGACTTTTGTGGGGGTTTTGACTGCCATGTGCCGCCTCCTTTTTGGAAAAACGATAGCTCAGGCCCGGTTCATTGAGGGCCTGCCGTGCAATGCTATCTTAGGTAGAAGTCAGGGATTTGTCAATATGGGGAAATGTGGGGGAAAAGACGAAGTCCGAATGACGAATGACCAACGGGGGGCGGCCTCCTGAATTCTGGATTCTGGCTCCTGGCTCCTGAATTCTCGCGTATCAGATTTGCTTGTCCCACTTGACGTGGTTTCCCGCGCTGAATCCAACGCTCGCCAGAAAACCGGCAAGGTTTTTTTCGTTGGTCGCGGTCAGGGCATGGAGGCAGGCGATCCCCCGTTTCCGGCATTGCTCCTGGAACGCTTTGAACAACCTCGTTGCCACCCCACCCCGGCGGTATTCCGGGGCGACTCCCACCACCTCAATCCAGGCCCCGCTCTGGCAGCCGGGGAACGGGCGGACCACCCTTCCCATGATAAGGCCGATAACATCTTCACCCGCCCGGGCCACGCAGCCCATGCCCGACGCTTTGCCGAGATAATCGCTGATCGGGCCGGCGAAGGTGATCCCCCGGGTCGCCCCTCCAACCCTGCCGTCAACGGCGAAGATGCCGTCGATGTCTTCGTCCCTTATTGCTCTGATGGTTATCCTGGGGAGAGTCTTCTCAACCATCTCATCCTCCTTGAATTCAGAGACAGGTTTGTTCAGCAGGCCACGCATAATCGCACGCACCTACCATCTCCATGTTATCGGGGGGGCGCCGGTTTGTCAAAATCTTCTAGCCCGGACAAGCCGCAACCAATAAGCGCTAATAATCTAAACCACGAATAGACACGAATTGTCTTTTCTTGTGCCAGTCAGTCTTTACCGAATTGGAAATGATTCCCTGTCTGAGCCCTTTGCAGACTGCTCCGAAAATGGGCTGTCACCCTGAGCGAAGTTGAAGGGTCTTTCGTCCCCTGCCCTGCCCCGAAAGATTCTTCGACTGCGACTCGCTTACGCTCGTCTTCGCTCAGAATGACATTTTCATCGTTCATTGTCCCGACTCGTCGGGATGGCCGATTATTTCATGTTCATTAGTGTTTATTCGTGGTTCCATTTTTCTTTCCATTCTTTGCAGGATTTGATTGTGGACGGGCTAATCTTGAATCCTTTCCGGGCGCTTGACGGCCGGCGGCGTTCGGCGCATAATCCCAATTGCAGGCGGTCTTCCTGCCTCAAAGCCACTGATGTCCAGAATCAAACCACCCCGCTTCTTTTCCAGACCCGCGTCCGGCAGTTGCCACGCCGCTCCGCAGGCGGGTCCCGACCTTGCCGGGCCGGGAAGATCATCCTGATGGGTAACCCCAACGTGGGCAAGAGCGTCATTTTCAACCACCTGACCGGCGCCTACGCCACCATATCGAACTATCCTGGCACCACGGTGGAGATATCCTCCGGGAAGGCGAATTTCCAGGACGGGGTGGTGGTCTTCGACTCCCCCGGCATTAGCGGCCTGACGCCGCGTTCGGACGACGAAAATGTTTCCCGGCAGCTCCTGCTGGAAAGGGGGGACAAGATAGTCGTTCAGGTGGTCGATTCCAAGGTGCTGGACCGGGGACTGGCCCTGACCTTGCAGCTTATCGATGCGGGCGTCCCCCTGGTGCTGGTATTGAACATGGAGGACGAGGCGGGGCGGAAGGGAATCTTCACTGACAAAGACAAGCTGGCCCATCAACTTGGCCTACCGGTGGTTGCTACCGTGGCGGTGAAGGGGTGGGGTATCGAAGACCTCAAAGCGAAGATACCGCAGGCCCGCTGTTCCACCCTGACTTATCGCTATGACGATGACCTGGAAGAAGCCATTGCGCGCGTGGAACCAGCCATGCCCGAGAGCAGCCTTTCGAAACGGTCCCTGGCTACCATGTTTCTTTCCGGAGACAAATACCTGGAGGAATGGCTGGCCGGCCGGCTCCCGGCCGGGGAACTGGCGAGGTTGCGGGTGGTTGCGGGATCCCTCCAATCGAGCCGCGCCCAGCCTACGGCGACCCGCATCAGCCTCATAAGAGCCAGGGAGGCGCAGCGACTGGCCTCCCTGGTGGCCGGGACCAGCGAAAAAGGCGCGGGATCTCTGGCCGACAGGTTCGGGGAGATAAGCCTCCACCCGGTGTGGGGAATACCGGTCCTGCTTGCCGTCCTTCTCCTGTTTTACCTGGTGGTGGGCAGGCTGGGCGCCGGGGTGGTTGTGGACCTGGTCAAGACCGTGGTGTTCGACCAGTATGTCAACCCGGGGGCCACCTGGCTGTTCGACTTTGTGCCCTGGGCCTTCGTCCGCGAACTCATGGTGGGCCAGTACGGCATCGTCACCATGGCCCTCACCTACGCCGTGGCCATCATCCTGCCAGTGGTCGGTTTCTTTTTCATATTCTTCAGTATCCTGGAAGACCTGGGCTATCTGCCGCGGCTGGCGGTGATGGCCAACGAGACGTTCAAACGGATCGGCCTTAGCGGCAAGGCGGTCTTGCCGCTGGTGTTGGGACTGGGCTGCGGTACCATGGCCATACTGACGACGAGGACGCTGGAATCGAAACGGGAGCGGGTACTGGCGAGCCTGCTGCTGGCTATGGCTATCCCCTGCTCGGCCCAACTGGGGGTGATCCTGGCCCTCCTGGCCGGGGTATCCCCGGCCGGGGCGCTGGTCTTCTTCGGGATTCTCTTCATCCAGTTAATGTTCATCGGTTTCCTGGCATCGAAGTTGCTTCCGGGCAAGACACCTCCTTTTACAATGGAGATTCCTCCCATCAGGATGCCCCATCCGGGGAATGTGGCGGTCAAGACCATGGCCCGGGTCGGCTGGTATTTCAAGGAGGCGGTCCCGCTGTTCGTGTTGGGCACGCTGATCCTGTTTATCCTGAACTGGCTGGGGGCGATGGCGTTCCTGCAGAGAGGGGGCGCGCCGGTGGTGCGGGACTGGCTGGGACTCCCGGTTGAGGCCACCGGTCCATTCATCTTCGGTTTCCTCCGCCGCGACTACGGCGCGGCGGGCTTTTTCAACCTGCAACAACTCGGCATGATGACGCCAAACCAGGTAGTGGTCAGCCTGACGGTGCTGACCCTCTTTCTGCCGTGCATCGCCCAATTCTTTGTAATGCTCAGGGAACGGGGTTTGAAGACGGCGATGGCCATCGCCGGCTTCTTGCTGCCCTTTTCCGTGTTCATCGGCGGGGTGTTGAATTTTGTTCTGAATACGTTTGGCGTGCGTTTCTAGGGGCGGTCGGCTAACAGCTTTCAGCCGTCAGCAGTATAGGGTGGGTTAAGTCCCGATGGTAATCGGGACGAACCTACCATTCCCGACTGCCGATTGTGGACTATCGACTGTCTGAGAGACCATGGAAAAAGCATTCGAAAAGAACATCGAAGAAATCCTGGAAGCCCTGTGGACCGACGAGGAGCAGCAGCGGGAGACCGACATGGGCTCGCTCAGGTCCCCCCACCAGACATTGCCGCTGCTCGATGCCGGAGAGATGAAAGAAGCCCTGAAGATGGCCCGCGAACGGGGGCTGGTAGAAGTGGCCGGGAGGGTGTTAAGTCTCACTGGAACGGGCCGGGAAAGAGCGCTGGACCTGGTGCGGCGGCACCGGCTGGCCGAGAGGCTCTTCTATGACGTCCTGGATGTAGGACACGACGAGTCCGAGTCATCGGCCTGCCAGCTCGAACATCTCCTCAGCCCGGAGGCAGCCAACAGCGTGTGTATTCTGCTGGGACACCCGACTACCTGCCCGCACGGCAATCCCATCCCCAGGGGTTCGTGTTGCCAGCAGCACCTTTCGGATGCCCGTCCCCTGGTCATCCCGGCCAGCGAGCTCCGCCCCGGGGAGACCGCCACGGTGGCCTACATTGGCGGGCGTTCGAAGGAGAGGATCGACCGGATCAGCAGCCTGGGCATTACGCCCGGCATCGCGGTCCGTTTGTTGCAGCGCCACCCGTCCTTCGTGCTGCGTCTCGGAGAGACGCAGCTTGCCCTGGACAAGGAGATAATGCAGGACATCTATGTACGGCGCTCATCCGCGGGTCCGGAGAAGCCGAAGAAGTGGCGGTGGGGGGGAACTGTCTGAATAGTCTGAGCAGTCAAGCAGTCGGCGGTCGGCAGCCCCGGGAAGATGGGGAACTCAACAACCCAATAACCCAATAACCCAAAGAACCTTCCAACTTTTAACCTTATGAACCTTACAAACCTCTAGCCCCCCGCCTGCCGCTCTATTTCTGTGGCTACGTCTTTCAGGGTCTCCTGGGACAGCACCCGTTCCGCCAGCGGGAAGAGCATGGTATCTTCCTTTTCGATATGGGAACGCAGCAATCCGGCAATGTGGCGGGCGACCATCTTTACAGACTGGGCGATTCTCTTCCTGTCCGCACTGGAGGCTGTTTCTATCTCGGATAGCTGCTCGTCCATTGCGTCCACGGCCCGCCAGATGGAATGGTGTTCCTCCAGCATCGCCGACACCACTCCGGCCCGTCCCACGGCGCTGACCAGCGCCGGGAACAGGCCCTTTTCTTCCTGCCGGAAATGGCGCTCCATCTCGCCGTCGAAAAAGTTGAATACCTCCTGGAACTGGCCTCTGAGGCCGGCAGGTTCCTGCTGTCCATCGATGCTCTCGGCAATCCGGGAAAGGAGCGTCAGCTTCTCCTGGCCGGCATGATGCCCGTCCTTAAGCGCTGCCAGATAATCCATGGGATTGCAGATTGCAGATTTACAGATTACGGATTGTGAGATCCCCGCTGGCGGGATCGCAGATTCAATCACTCATGCGCCAACGGTGCGCCGTGAAGGATGAAGATGGCTGCGCCATCTGTCATTGCTGAGCGTAGTCGAAGAATCCTTCGCTTCGCTCAGGACAAGTTCTTTCGGGGTGGGCCGCGAGGCGAAAGACCCTTCGACTGCCCCTTCGCTTCGCTCAGGGCTCCGGCTCAGGGTGACAGCCTGAATCTACTTCGAGCTTGTGCGCGTAACCGCGCAGGTTTAGCCCTATCAGCCCCGTCTGGCTCTGACCGGTCTGGGGGCGGCTGCTTCGTTCAAGGCAGCCAGAAGTTCATCGAGGTTGAGCTTATCTTCCGTGGCGCTGGCTTCGAGGGTTCTGGCCCCGCCGCAGCAAGAGTCGAGATGGAAACGGTTGAAGACCCCGGTAACCTGCGGGTACTTCCTGATAACTTCGTTGATGGTCATTTCTTTGGTAATGGCGCTCACTGGGTTCTCCTCTGACGAATTCGATTGCCGGCCATCGCCCCCGCCCCCGCCCCGATCTATCGGGACGGCTACAACCTTTGACTATCTAGGGCATTCAGCTCCCTGACGATAGGGTCGGGGTCCATGTTATGCATCATGGCCCCGAAAGAGATGGACTCCATCTTCATTCCAGGGCAGGTGAAGCACCCTTTGCCGAAATACTTTTCGATGATTTTCTCGGCCTGCGGATGCATCCGCATTACTTCACCTATGTTCATGTCCTTGTTGAACCGGGTTGCTGCTGTGGTCAATTGGTCTCCTCTTAGATCAGTGTCCTGAACATATTATATACGAACATGTAAA
The DNA here is from genome assembly GCA_016210565.1 of Chloroflexota bacterium. GTDB lineage: Bacteria > Chloroflexota > Dehalococcoidia > JACQUA01 > JACQUA01 > JACQUA01. The sequence continues at coordinate 457 of JACQUA010000127.1, read as the reverse complement.
ACGATAGCGCCAGCAGACCCCCGAACAGCGCCTGGGCTAGCGCCAGGTCCCCTCCGATCTGAAAAGCTCCCAGGGCGAGAAAGAGGACAAGTCCCGCGAGGCCGATATTGGCCAGCCAGAACTGCCACCAGCCCAGCTTCTCGCTGTGCAGGGGGCGGCCCCGGAACCTGGGCAGGATGTGATAGCCGATGCCGAAAATAGCGAAGATGACGAAGCCCACCAGATTCAAGTGGGCATGGACTGATCTCAGTGCCCGCGTCTGGGGCAGAAGGAAGAAGAGGACTCCCAGGGCTACCCCCAGGGTGAGGTAGACAAGGCCGGAAAAAAGGGGCTTGTAACAAACTTATGTGATGAGGTATTGACATAGAAAGAGAAATCGGGTTTCATACTCCTGATCACCAAAAAAGGAGGTAGAAACCCGATGAGGCAGGTCCAGATAGACCTGACCCTGGTATTC
>JACQUA010000126.1 GCA_016210565.1 Chloroflexota bacterium | reverse complement strand
GGGGGCTCGCGTTGCCGCCGGAGCGGGTATGGCCATGTTTTCTCCGCCGGGCGGACCGGCCGGTCCGGCCCGTCCGGCGGGCCCCGGCTGTACCCGGACCTGCTGCTTTTGTAGCTTCTTCTTCTCATCTTCTCCTGAGGGTACCGTCTTATTGGTCATGACCGTTACGCCATTATCGGCAAAGGCCTCCCTGGCCCCTTTGTACACCACCGGCGGGATGAGCGAGGCGGAATGAATCTCGACCTGGGGCTTCATGTAGAGCTTTTCCAGTTCATCGAAGACCTGTTTCAGGTTCAGCCGGTTCTCGGCCAGGATGAATACCGAACGATGGACCACCTGAAGACCGACTTCAGCTTTGCCCTCGGCGCCGACGCTAATATCCACTTCCTCGCCCGGCCTGACTTCGCCCTTGCTGAACTTGACCTGGGGGCTGTGCGGGTAACTTCCGGTCACTTTGAACGGCAGGTCATCGGCGGCAATTTCCGAGTTAGGCAGTATTTGATAGACGAGGATCTTTGACGAAGGGGCCATCAGGGGCGATGTCTGGAAAGTAATGGAGTCGCCGTGTTCGTAGCTGGAAAACACCACCCGGCCACGGGAGATGACCTCGTAGTAAAAATTGGCCGCTTCTCTGGTTGAATAGACCTTAAACGATATTTGCTCGCCTACTTTCGGCACGCCCGGGCTGGTCTGCTCCAGGTGGATGAAGTTACCGGTAGGGGAGTAGCTCACGCCCACCGAAGCGCGGGTGCTGGCCCGGTCCGCCGAGGCATTTATCTGCATTATGGCCGCATCTTGAGGGGGGGCCAGCTCCAGCATCGCTTTGCCATTTTGCGTGGTCAGGGTGCGCTGCTCGGAACGGATCTGGCGCATCCCCTGGGCAAGGTAGTTGATACGTACCGTTGCCGTGGTGTCTTTGGGCTTGTTGTCCGGTGTCCCGGCAAGCAAGAGCACTTTGAACGGCAAAGAAGGTTTGAAGACCGGGTTCTCCGGTATCAATTGCAAGGTCAGCGGCGACGGGGCGATGGTGACCAGCCGGTTGGTCTTTTCCTCATACCCGGTGGCCTTTTCACGTACCGTTACATCAATGAGGACCTGCCCCATGCCCCGGGCCCCTGGAACGCCGGCGACATACTGGGCCGCGGGGATTTCGAAAGAGGTCTTGCCGTCGATGGGACGGGTGATGCTGGCGTACTGCTGCCACTGGCCGGTATAGCGCGAAGCCTTTACCTGCACCTCACCGGCGACCGGTTTTCCGAAGCTGTATTCCGAGAACAGTTCGCCTTTGATTACCTCGTTAGCCAGATACCAGTCTTTGGCCATTTCGAGCTTCACTTCGTACTTGGGAAGCACATACTTCTCCACCTTGACATCTAGCTGGCTCTTTTGCTTGCCGGTGGCGGCGGTCAGCTTCCAGGTCCCGAGATTAGGTTCGGTGGAGAGGGGAAGGTCGAGGGTGGCCATGCCGAATTCGCCGGTGGTCACCTCTTTGCGCAGGACCTTGGTCCCTTTTGCATCCATGGCCTCGATGGTAGCTCTGGCGGAGACTGGTTTAAGATCCGCATCTAGCGTAATCGCCCGGAGGTGGATGGTCTGGCCGGGCTTGTAGATGGGTTTGTCGGTCTGGAGAAAAATCAGGGATGAATCAAGGACCTGCACCGGCGCCTTATCACTGAAGCCGTTTCCGTAGATAGCCAGCTCGTACTGGCCCTCGGTCAGTTCGGGGACCTGAAAAGCGAGCGTGCCCTTGCCCGGGACCATTTCCCGGGTCTGGAACAGGGTCTGCCCGTCTTTCACCAGGGCCAGGGTCACACTGGAGTTCGCCAGCGCCTCGCCGCGGAACAACGAAAGCGAGACGCCGCTGTTCTGGCCCGAATACAGGTTTTTTGGCGCCAGGGCGACGTAACTGTCCACCGGTTCGTCCTGCAAGAAGCAGGCGGACAGCAGGGGAAAAAGCATGACCAGGAGCAGGGCGATGCCCAGAGAACGGCTGTTCCGAGAATGCCGGTACCACAGGCGGCCCTGCCTGTGCGGACATGGTTTATCACAGTTCATGACGCTTGCAGCCGGGTATGCGTGTTTGTTCTGTTTCATGGCAATCTCCTCCGTAGTGGCACGGCGTGCCCTGCCGGATTGTCATTACGAGTCCGCTCGAGCGGGCGAAGCAATCCCGTCAGGGAGCAGCCAACGGGTAACGGGTAACGGGTGACAGTACCGTCCGTCGGCTCTGACAATATATACGCCCCCGCCGGACGAAAAGTTCCACGGGCCCGCTGTAGCGGCGCGCTGCCGCGTGCCCACAGTGGCTCACAGGCACGGAGGCCTGCGCCACCCCGTGCCCCGGCCGTTCCCGCAAGCCGTTGCCTCGCCCTCAAATTGCAGGTAATCGAAAGACACTTCTACATTTTCTTGTATTGTACTGTTGCAACGACCACGCCCAGACGCTGGTACGGTGATTACTCGCATCACCGGCAATGCAAGGGCGGGCCACCGGCCCGCGGCTACCGAGGCCGCCGCCCCATCCCGGGCGGGCGAACCGCACCCCCAGCATCCACCTCGCCAATTTACTTCACCCTCACCCTTTCCCTCTCCCGACAAGGGAGAGGGAAAATGGGGCTTGAATCTCGCCGGTAAATATGTTATATTGAAACGTAATCGAAAAATTCTTGACAAAAGTGGGGCTGCCCACTTTTTTGTTATATAGAGG